>JANTGX010000372.1 GCA_024762755.1 Gammaproteobacteria bacterium | reverse complement strand
TCGCCCATGGCCTGAGCGGGGCGGCGGTCTCCTTCGCCCGCGGCCTCAACGATACGCCGAAGATCGCCGGCCTGCTGGTAGCCGCCGAAGGACTGGCCATCAACAGCGGTATGCTGGCCATCGCCGTGGGCATGGCCCTGGGCGGCCTGCTGCATGCACGGCGGGTAGCGGAGACCATCAGCCATCGCATCACCCCCCTCAACCCCGGCCAGGGTCTGTCGGCCAACCTGGCCACCAGCTTCCTGGTCATCGTCGCCAGCAAGTTCGGCGTGCCGGTCTCCACCACCCATGTCTCGGTGGGGTCGCTGTTCGGCATCGGCCTGATCACCGGCCAGCGTGACAACGCCATGATCGGCGGCATCCTCCTCGCCTGGTTGTTCACCCTGCCGGCGGGCATGGCCCTCAGCGCGCTGGCCTATGGGCTGTTGCACGCCTGAGGGTGTGGCTCTCCCGCGTGGCTGCACGTGGACGTGCTAAAGCAGGCGCTCTTGGGCGACCCTTGGCTTCAGGGGCAGGCCCAGGATACGCAAAACGCTTTGCGTGACAGGCTCTGGCGTGAAAGGTTGTCGGACCGCCTGTGCCGAAGGGCCGCGGTCATGCTGCATACCCAGCAGATTGTCGACTTGAAATCACTGCTGTCCCATTACCTTTCGTGTTGTTTCGGCGCAGCCATTGAATCGACTGGGAATCAGCAAGTCGCACGGATTGGAGACATGAGAATCGCTGATTTTTCGTCATTCCGCGGAGGCCGGAATCCAGTGGCCGCCTAAGAGTGCCTACTTTTGTTTCAGCAACTTAATGGATCCCGGCCTTCGCCGGGATGACGGATCTAAAGTTGATGGGGCAGCAGTGCCGTTATTCATATTTCTTCAGCAGCACGCCTTCTTCTCCGCAGCAGCTCGCCGCGCATTTCTTCACTTCGTGCAGCTGCTCGGCATCCAATTCGAAATAGTCGGAAACGGGGAGGTTGGTCTCTGCGCAGTCACAACCCTTGTCGTCGTAGAGGTAGACGTTGCTGAGGCCGGCGCGGCGGCCGAGTTCGGCGGCGGTGTGCAGGGTTGCGCTGGGGGTGGGCGGCAGGTCGGCCAGTCGATAGGCGGGGAAGAACTTGGTCACGTGCCAGGGGCTGTCGGCGCCCAGGTGGTCGCGGATCCAGGCGGCGATGCCCGCCAGTTCGTCCGGGTCGTCGTTTTTGCCCGGGATGACGTTGGTGCGCACCTCCACGTGCATGCCCAGTTGCTGGGCCTTCTCGATACTGCCGAGTACCTGCTCCACCTGCGCCGTGGGGCAGATGTCGTGGTAGAAGTCGTCGCTCAGGCTCTTGATGTCGGAGCACAGCACGTCGACGTGCGGGGCCATCAACGCCAAGGCCTCGTCGGTGACGAAACTGTTGGAGACGTACACCGTGTACAGACCCGCCTTGCGCGCCAGCACGGACACGTCGAGTACGTACTCCAGCCACACCGCCGGCTCAGAATAGGTGAAGGCGATGCCCTCCACGCCGTGGCGCAGGGCCGCCGCCACCAGGTCCTCGGGGGGCACGAAAGCGGCCGTGGAGGCGCCCCGGGCGAGGTCGTCCAGCGCCGTCACACCCCAGGAGATCTCCAGATTGTGGCAACCGCCGCAGCGAAAGTTGCAGCCGTAGCTGCCCACCGACATGACGCGGGTGCCGGGGCGGTAGTGCTTCACCGGTTTGTCTTCGATGGGGCCGATGTCGATGGCGGAGAGAATGCCATAGCTGAGGTTGTACAGGGTGCCATTGCGGTTGACGTGGGCCTGACAGAAGCCGCGCTGCCCATGGCCCAGCTTGCAGCGCCAGAGACACAGGTCGCACTGGGTGGTGCCGTTGACGTTGCGCTGTTGCAGACGGGTCTCGACGAGCTGATATTGCTTGTTTTGCATAGGGTTTTCCGGGCGGGAGCAGACTGTGAACCCTAGCCGAGGCAGGCCCCGGGTACAAGCGCGCGCGGTGCCAATGGCGCCGCGCGGCCTGCTAGACTCGGCCCATGCAGACCTTGCTCGTCACCGGCGGCGCCGGCTTCATCGGCAGCCACTTCGTCCGCCACTGGCTGGCCCATCACCCACACGACCGTATCGTCAATCTGGATGCCCTGACCTATGCCGGCGACCTGCGACGGCTCGGCGAGCTGAGCACCGATCCCCGCCACCGCTTCGTCCATGGCGACGTGTGCGACGCCGCCCTGCTGGCGCGCCTGTTCGCCGAGGAGGACATCCAGGCGGTGGTGCACCTGGCCGCGGAGTCCCACGTCGATCGCGCCATCGCCGGCCCCGCCGCCTTCGTTCGCAGCAACATCGAGGGCAGCCAGGCCCTGTTGGAGGCGGCCCGCGCGGCCTGGCGGGGCGATACGCAGCGGCGCTTCTTGCAGGTCTCCACCGACGAGGTCTACGGCAGCCTGCCGCCGGATGCCCCGCCGTGCGACGAGGAGGCCCCCTTCCGCCCCAACAACCCCTATGCGGCGAGCAAGGCGGCGGCGGATCAC
>JANTGX010000371.1 GCA_024762755.1 Gammaproteobacteria bacterium | reverse complement strand
TGCGTGAGTCCGTGGGCAAGGAACTGGAGGCCCTGCGCGTGGCCGGCGGCATCGGCTCGTCGCTGGATGCCGAGGTGGACCTGTACTGTGGTGAGGAACTCTATCAACAGCTCGAACGCCTGGGCGACGAACTGCGCTTCGCGCTCATCACCTCCGATGCCCGCCTGGCCCGTGAGACCGCCGCGACCGAAGACGCTGTGCACTACACCCTCAGCACCAACGACGAGCTGTGGGTCTCGGTCATGCCTTCGCCCCATCCCAAGTGCGTGCGTTGCTGGCATCACCGCGCCGATGTGGGGGCGCACAAGGCGCATCCCGAGTTGTGCGGGCGATGCGTGGAGAACGTTGCCGGTGAGGGCGAACAGCGTCGCTTCGCCTGAGGCGACTCGGTCGAAGCGGTGGGGTCGCCTTCAGGCCGTCCCGGCGCATCCGTGATGTGGTGCGGCACTTGACCCAATCAGGAGCGTGGATGAAACCCAAACAACCTAGTCACACCGGCATTCTGCGCGCGCCCGCCACTGCGAGGCCATCATGCATAACATGAAATGGCTGCTGGTCTCGGCGGTGGTGCTGGCGCTCGATCTGTATACCAAGGCGCTGGCCAGCGAGCATCTGGTGTTGCATCAGCGAGTGCCGGTATTTCCCGGCTTCAATCTCACCCTGATGCACAACACCGGCGCCGCGTTCAGCTTTTTGCACGGTGCCGGCGGTTGGCAGCGTTGGTTCTTTACCGGCATCGCCCTGGTGGTGAGTGTGTTCATCCTCGGCTGGCTGCGGCGTCTGCGTCGGGAGCAGTGGGGTCTGGCCTTCGCCCTGTCCCTGATCCTCGGCGGCGCCTTGGGCAATCTGTGGGACCGTCTCACCCTGGGCTACGTGGTGGACTTCATCGAAGTCTATTACCGGGACTGGTACTGGCCGGCCTTCAATCTCGCCGATTCGGCGATCTTCCTCGGCGCCGTGATCCTCATCTACGACGGCCTGCTGGGTCATCGCCACAAGGAGGCAACACAACATGACTGAATCGACCCACATCGTCCCCGGCAGCCAGGTGACCATGCACTACCGGGTGTTCCTCGAAGACGGCATGGAGGCGGACAGCAGCTACGAGGCCGAGCCGTTGGCGTTCGTCATGGGCGATGGCTCGGTGGTGCCCGGCCTGGAGGTGGGGCTGCTCGGCCTGCAGCCCGGCGACACCCAGAGCCTGCAGGTGGATCCGACGGTGGGCTTCGGCTTTCGCGACCCGGCACAGGTGCGGACTCTGCCGCGCAGCGACTTTCCCGATACCATGACACTGCAGGAAGGCCTCATCATCGCCTTCTCCCTCCCCTCTGGGGAGGAGGTGCCCGGGGCCATCGTCGGCCTCTCCGAGGACACGGCAGAGGTGGACTTCAATCACCCCCTGGCCGGCCACACCATCCGTTTCGAGGTGGAGATACTGGAGGTCGTCTCCCCCGAGCCGACCATCGTCGGATAGCCCGTCATGACAAGAGAGACCGAGAGCATGCCGATTCGTCTGGCCAATCCGCGCGGCTTTTGCGCCGGGGTCAACCGCGCCATCGACATCGTCGAGCGTGCCCTGGCCCTGTTCGGCGCGCCCATCTATGTCCGCCACGAGGTGGTGCACAATCGTTTCGTGGTGGAAGGCCTGCGCGAACGCGGCGCCGTGTTCGTCGACGAACTGGCCGACGTGCCGGCCGGGGCGACGGTCATCTTCAGCGCCCACGGCGTCTCCCAGGCCGTGCGCGACGAGGCCGAGGCCCGCGGCCTGAAGGTCTTTGACGCCACCTGTCCGCTGGTCACCAAGGTGCACCTCGAGGTGGCGCGTCATCAGCAGGCCGGTCACGAGGTGATACTCATCGGTCATGCCGGGCATCCCGAGGTGGAGGGTACCCTGGGTCAGTATCGCGGCGAGGGCATCTATCTGGTGGAGACGCCGGCGGACGTGGCGCGATTGGCCGTGAAGGACGCCGACAACCTGGCCTTCGTCACCCAGACCACCCTCTCCCTGGACGACACGGCACGGGTCATCGAGGCCCTGCGTGAGCGATTCCCGGCCATCGTCGGGCCGAAGAAGGACGATATCTGCTACGCCACACAGAACCGCCAGGATGCGGTCAAGGCCCTAGCCGCGGACTGCGACCTGGTGCTGGTGGTGGGATCGGCCAACAGTTCCAATTCCAATCGCCTGCGCGAACTGGCCGAGCGCCTGGGTAGCGATGCCCACCTCATCGACAACGCCAGCCAGATCCAGCCGGTGTGGCTGGTAGGGCGCCACGCCGTCGGCGTCACGGCCGGTGCCTCGGCGCCGGAGGTGCTGGTCGACGAGGTCATCGAACGCCTGCAGAGTCTGGGTTGTGGCGAGGTGGTGGACACCGATGGCCGGGCGGAGACGGTGACCTTCTCCCTGCCGCGCGAACTCCGTCCGGCCTGAAGGTTTGGCCTCGCAGGGAAGGCCTCGGGTCCGGGGCAGACGGCGTTGCCGATGTGGATCTTTGTGCGGATGGC
>JANTGX010000370.1 GCA_024762755.1 Gammaproteobacteria bacterium | reverse complement strand
GATCTCGGCTGTGGTGAAGGCTACTATCTGCGACGCCTGGCCGCCGACTGGCCGCACGCGACAGTCCCGCGTCTGGCCGGGCTGGACATCTCCCGCGCGGCCGTGCGCCTGGCCGCCCGCGCACAGCCGACGGCGCACTGGGCCGTGGCCAGCAGCTACCGCATCCCCGTGGCCGATGCCGCCATGGATGGCCTGCTACGCCTCTTCGCCCCGGCCGACGACGCTGAGTGCCGCCGCGTTCTGCGTCCGGGCGGCTGGCTGCTCACCGCCACCCCGGGTCCGCAGCACCTGCTCGGCCTGAAGCAGGCTCTGTATGCCAACCCCCAGTTGCACGACGAAGCAACCGCGACGCCGGTCGGCTTCCAACTCGAAGCCCAACGGCGGGTCACGGGCCGCCTGCGGCTGGAGACGCCACAGGCCATCGCCGACCTGCTCGGCATGACGCCGTTCTACTGGAACGTGGACCAGGCCACACAGGCCCGGGTCTTGGCCTTGCCCTGCCTGGAGACCCCCCTCGACTTCGTCCTACACCTCTATCGCCATCAGGCCTGAGGTCGACACGACAAGTCGTGCCGAGGGAATAATCTCAGTGCTGCGCGCGTCACCCGCTCACCGGCGCCAAAAACCCAGAAGAAGACTCTGAAAATAGCCGGGACGGGGCCCCTGCCTCGGTGCACGTCGAACCCGCTCCGGAGGCATCCCTGGCGTGCCAACCTGCTCTATCTGTAAAACCATGTAACGAAGGTCTGTCCGCCGAGTGCCCCTACGGTGCCTGTGCGGTCACAATCGCAAACAAAAAGGAGTTTGAAATGGAATACCAGATGCAAGTACCGACACCCGCCCCATCCCGGCCGCCCCTGGGCAAGATGGCCTTGGCCCTCATCCTGGGTCTCGCCGCCGGCCCGGTCCTGGCCGATGACGAAGATGACGACGACCGGGGAGGCTCCCTCTACAGCGGCCCCTGTGCCTATCTGCCGGCCAGCCGCGCCACGGAATTCCACGGTAACCCGGCCAACAACGACCTGGCCCTGGCCATGGCGGGAAATCAGTGGGTGGTGTTCGATGAGGTGATGCGCGCCTTCAACGTGGCCACCGGCCGGGGCGACGGCATGGAGCCGGTCCACCACGACAACACCTTCGTCGATGCCAATGGCGACACGGTGGACTATTGGACTCGGGCCATGTTTCAGGCCAAGGAGCGCAAATATTTCATTGAACTGATACCGCCGGGGCAGGAGGTCAAACAAATCCTCGGTGGCTGCATGATCCTCGGCAACGAAAAGGAGACCAACTTCCTGCCACTGACCATTCAGACCCGCTTCGACGTCTTCGCCAGCACCAACTACACCCTGATGGACAGACTCGGCGCCGCCGGTTTCATCAGCAAGGCCGTGCCCTACACCAAGAACCAGCTGACCCTGATGGTGGATGAAGGCAACTCCAAGGGCGTCGGTGTGGGCGGCAGCGAACTGGCGGTTGTCTACAGCGCCGTGGAGGCCCTGCTGGACGACTGCGATCACGATGCCAGCGGCTGCATCACCGGTGCCGACCCGGGCATCCGGGTCTCCCAAGTGGACCACATCAACGAAGGGGTGCACCGCGGTATCAATAAGATGTACATGGCCATGGACGAATACGTGCGCCTCAATGGCTCGCCCGCCCAAGTGGCGGCCCTGGACGTCGCCCTGGCCGCGGTGGCTACACCGCAGCCGGGATCACCAGCGGCCACGCGCAGTGGCATCAGTACCAACTTCGAACTGGCGAGCAATCCCAGCTGTCACTACATGGGCCACGCCGGCATTGCCGATGGCACGTTGCGCCTGTGCGAGTTCGCGGTTCTCAACAAGTCCAACACCCACGAGACTCGTGTGCACCACGTGGAGACCCCGGACCGCATCCGGCAAGGTCTGTCCGATGTCGGCCCGGTGTGGGTCTCCGAACTGAAGTTTGCGCTCAATCATGGCGGGGGCGTCTCCGGCGCGGTGATTCCGGACAGCGTCAACAAGCCGGTGGTCTACTCCATCACCATTCTGGAAAAGACGGTGGAGAACAAGAAGATGGCATTGAAGTTCGTCAATTTCATCCGCAGCCCGGCGGGCCAGGCCATCTACGAGGCCGGTGGCTTCAATCACATGTGCACCGGCCCCAGCGATCCCACCGGCTGCATGGTGGACGATTTTGCCGGCGGCAGAACCTACCCGGACAACCGGCCGCGGGTGAACCCCAAGCGCTGGTAGATATCATGGCCTCCTAGGAGTCTGTCGGGTTTGGGAATAATCTACTGCGCTGATGGGAGAGCGGCCAAAATATCCCCGATTTCTCGTTAAATAGGCCCACTATTCGCCTAAAAATCGGGAACATTTTGACTCGCTCTCCCACCATACTCGCTACGATTACCCAAATCCGACAGACTCCTAGCAGGCTGTTGAAATAATCCCCACAAGGGGCAAGATACCGTTACCCCTCAATCTCGGGAGCAGGACACAATGCGCGGACCCGATATTCAGCAAGA
>JANTGX010000369.1 GCA_024762755.1 Gammaproteobacteria bacterium | reverse complement strand
GGGGATGCCGCCACGTCCGCGAGCCGTGGCCCGGCCTGCTGCAGGACGGACTCGACGGTGCTGGGGTGGGGCTCGGGCATGGCGGGGCTCGCAGGTTGGCGGATCGGACGGCCGGCATTATGCCGCAAAGTCCTTGGCGAGGCTGCCGCACCCGCGATGGCGGGTCTGCCATCGATAAGGAGCATCACCGTTCTATCTGCGTCCTGCGCCGTCGGCGACCTATTCGCCCACCGATGTGGTCGTTGGCGCCCGCTCCAGTCCGCTTGCAACGGTCGGGGGCCTGCTGTATCTCTGGTTCGACCAGGGTACACAGGGGAGCGACATGAGCAGGCAGATAGGCATTCTTACGGCGGGCGGCGACAGCCCCGGCCTGAACGCGGCGATTCGTGGCGTCGGCAAGGCGGCGCTGGACCGTTACGGCATGCGGGTGATCGGCTTCCGCGACGGCTTTCGCGGCCTGGCGGAGAACCGCACGGTACACCTCGACGGCGCCTCCCTCTCGGGGATCCTCACCATCGGCGGCACCATCCTCGGCACCAGCCGCGACAAGCCGCACAAGATGGTGGTGGACGGCAAGAGCCAGGACATGACCGAGACCATCGTCGCCAACTACCACGCCAACCAGCTCGATGCCCTGATCTGCATCGGCGGCGGCGGTACACAGAAGAATGCCCTGCACCTGGCGCGTGCCGGTCTCAATGTCGTCACCCTGCCCAAGACCATCGACAACGACGTCGCCATGACCGATGTCACCTTCGGTTTCGACACGGCACTCGGCATCGCCACCGACGCCATCGACCGTCTGCACAGCACCGCGCACAGCCACCATCGGATCATCGTGGTGGAGATCATGGGCCACCGCGCGGGCTGGCTGGCCCTGGGTGCGGGCATCGCCGGCGGTGCCGATGTGGTGTTGATTCCCGAGATCCCGTACACCGTGGAGACGGTGGCCGAGGCCATCCGCCATCGGGTGCGCAATGGCAAGCCCTTCAGCATCGTCGCCGTGGCCGAGGGCAGCCAGTCGAAGGCCCATGCCGAGGCCTACGCGCGGGCCCTGGCACTGAAACAGGGCGCGCACGACAAAGAAGAGAAGAAACAGGCGAAGACGGAACTCGCCGAGCTGACCCTGGCCCATCGCGATCATGCCCTGCGCCTCGCCCGCCAGCTGGAGGAGCTGACCGGGCTGGAGGCCCGCGTCACCATCCTGGGCCACCTGCAACGGGGCGGCATCCCCTCCGCGGCCGACCGCCTGCTGGCCACTCGACTGGGCAGTAAGTGCGCCGATCTCATCGCCCAGGGGGAATACGGTGTGATGGTGGCGGCGCGGGGCGAGGAGGCCGTTGCGGTGCCGCTGGAGACGGTGGCCGGCCAGCGCAAGACGGTACCTGGCGACCACCCTTGGGTTTCTGCCGCGCGGGGTGTCGGTACCAGTTTCGGTGACTGAGGGGTTCGCTCAGACGGGCTGCAGCTGGACGCAGTTGCGTCCGGCTTCCTTGGCCGCATAGAGGGCCTGGTCGGCACGTTTGAGCAGGGCCTCGGCATCCTCCTTGCCCCGGGCCTCGGTGACGCCGAAGCTGGCGGTGACATGCCCCTCGATGGGCGGTATGCGACGCCCGGCGAGGGTGGTGCGGATACGCTCGGCGATCTGCCGCGCCCCCTCCAGGCTGGTCTCCGGCAGCACGATGACGAACTCCTCGCCGCCGTAGCGGGAGACGAAGTCGGTATTGCGCGCGCAGTCGCGGATGGTGTTGGCGAAGACGCTGATCACCGTGTCCCCCACGTCATGGCCATAGGTGTCGTTGACGGCCTTGAAGTGATCGAGGTCGGTCATCACCACGCACAGGTGGCCGCCGTGGCGCTGCAGGCGTTTCAGCTCCATGTCCAGGCGTTCATCCAGGTGGCGGCGATTGGCCACCCCGGTGAGCCAGTCGGTGAGCATCAGCTCGCGTATCTTGGCCTCGTTCTCGCGCAGCAGCCGGTTGCTCGCCTGCAACTCGCGTTGCGCTCGCTGGGCGTTCTCCTGGGCCCGCAGGGCCTGATCGTGGGAACGCTCCCGCTCGCGCACGAAGTAACTCAACACCACGAACACGCTGGCCAGACCAAAACCCATGTTGAGGGCGAAGAAGGCCGTGTTGGCAGCGTGCGGCATGGGCGGAACGAGGGCCGCCACACGCGCATCGATGAGGGCCGAGAGCAGGGTCAGGGCGAGAAACGCGACCAACCAGCGGGTCGCCTGACGGGTGTCGGCGAACAGCATGGCCGCCAGAGGCGTGAAGAAGCCCCAGATCATCACCGCGCTGCCATTGGCAAAACCACCCAGGCTCCACTGCAAGAAGAAGGGCAGCAGCAGGATCAGCAGCAGTTGACTGAAGCGGAAGAAGGCAAAGCGCCTGGAGACGAGGAAATAACCGATGCTGAGGAAGGAGACGACGGCATACCCCAAGGGGATGGCGCCGGCGCGTGGGTAGCCGAGAACGACGTAGGTGGAGCCCCAAAAGATGGCCAATATGGCGA
>JANTGX010000368.1 GCA_024762755.1 Gammaproteobacteria bacterium | reverse complement strand
CGCGCCGCGCGGCGTGGCATCAAGACCATCATCAACCTGCGCGGCGAGAACGACTTCGGCAGTTACAGCCTCTCCAAACAGGCCTGTGAGCGCCATGGCATCACCATGGTGGACTTCCGCATGTATTCCCGCCGCCTGCCCCGCAAGCGTGAGATCCGTGAGGCCAAGGCTTTGTTCGAGAAGGTGGAATACCCCATCCTCATGCACTGCAAGGCGGGCGCCGACCGTGCCGGGATCATGTCCGCGTTGTATTTGCTGTTGCACGAGGGGCGGCCGGTGGAGGAGGCACAGAAGCAGCTGCACTGGCGTTTCGGCCACGTGCGGCATACCAAGACCGGCATCCTGGACTTCTTCCTCGAGGCCTATGCACAGGCCAATGCGCGCGAACCCATCGACTTCCTCACCTGGGTCGAAGAGGTGTACGACCCGGAGGCCATGGCCCACGCCTACCGCACCGAGGGCTGGGAAAAGGCCCTCGACCGGTTGATGAACCGTGAGTAGGCCGCTGGAGAAGTCCATTTGGCCGCTGCTGCACCGGGCTTGGCGTGACTACCTCAGACGCTACACCGGCCTGTTGCTGGTGGCGGCGGTATTGATGGCCATCGACGGCGGTTCGTTGGGCCTGCTCAGCTATTACATCAAGCCCATGATCGACGAGATCTTCGTCGCCGGCGACGGCAGCGCCATCGGACCCATCGCTGCGGCCATGTTCGGCATCTTTCTCGCCCGCGCCCTGGGCGCCTTCGGCCAACGGACCCTCACCTCCTATGTCAGCCTGCGGGTGGTCACCGACCTGCAGGAGGATCTCTCGCGACACCTGATGAGCCTGGACAGCGCCTTCTTCCACCGCCACCCGCCGGGCGCCCTGCTCGAGCGTGTGCGTGGCGATGCGCAGACCCTGCAGGCGGTGGCCAGCAACGCCATCGTGGTGCTCGGCCGCGACACTGTGAGCCTGATCTCCCTCATCGTGGTCGCCGCCATGGTGGATTGGCAGTGGACCCTGATGGCCTTCGTCGGCCTGCCCCTGCTGGCCCTGCCGGTGGTCTGGTTGCAGAACTACGTGCGCCGTACCACCCGCCGGGCGCGCGAGGCCTCGGCCGATCTGTCCACGCGACTGGACGAGATCTTCCACGGTTACAAGGCCATCAAGACCAACAACATGGAGGGCGTGGAGCAGCAACGGGTGGCCGCGGGCGTGGGCGACTTTCGTCGTCAGCAGTTCCTTTCCGAGACGGGTAAGGCGGCCATTCCCTCGCTCATCGACATCCTCGCCGGGCTGGGTTTCGTCGCCGTGATGGTGTTCGGTGGGCAGCAGATCATCGATGGCGAAAAGACCCTCGGTGACTTCATGAGCTTCTTCGCCGCCCTGGCCCTGCTGTTCGAACCGGTGCGCCGCCTGGCCACGGTGGGCGCCGCCTTGCATGCCGCCTCGGTCAGCCTGGAGCGGTTGTATGCCCTGTTCGACGAACGGCCGCGCATCGTCGACCGACCGGGCGCCCGGCCGCTGGCCAAGCCGGCCGGCGACGTCGAGTTCGACGACGTGCACTTCGCCTACAACGCCGAGACCCCGGTGCTCGAGGGCCTCAGCCTGACGGCGGCGGCGGGCAAGGTCACCGCCCTGGTGGGGCCGTCGGGGGCGGGAAAGACCACCCTGTTCAACCTGTTGGCGCGCTTCGAGGAGCCGCTCAGCGGTCAGATCCGCATCGGTGGCGAGGACATCCGCGAGGCCACCCTGGTCTCCCTGCGCCACAGCATCGCCCAGGTGAGTCAGGAGACGGCCCTGTTCGACGAGAGCATCCGCCACAACATCGCCTATGGCCGGCCCGATGCCAGCGAGGCCGAGATCCTCGCCGCCGCCGAGCAGGCCCAGGTGACAGACTTTCTCGACGAATTGCCGGCGGGCCTGGACAGCCCCGCCGGACCGCGCGGCAGCAACCTCTCCGGCGGTCAGCGGCAGCGCGTGATCATCGCCCGCGCCCTGTTGCGTGACGCGCCCATCCTGTTGCTGGACGAGGCCACCTCGGCCCTCGACAGTGCCACCGAGCAGAAGATCCAGCAGGCCCTGGAGCGGGTCGCCGAGGGGCGCACCTCGTTGGTCATCGCCCACCGCCTGTCCACCATCCGCAATGCCGACCTGATCCACGTGATCATCGATGGGCGGGTGGTGGAGAGCGGCACCCACAGTGAGCTGCTGGCCACCGGTGAACACTACGCGCGACTCTACCGGCAATTCGAGCATGGCCAGTGAGTCCGGTCTGACGCGCCACTGGTATCGGCGCGATGCCATCGGCCTGGCGCTGTTGCCACTCTCCTGGCTGTTCTGCGCCGTTGCCGTCCTGCGCCGCGCCGCCTACCGCCACGGGCTGCGGCGCGTCCGGCGCTTCCCCGTGCCGGTGATCGTGGTGGGCAACATCACGGTCGGCGGTACCGGCAAGACCCCCATGGTGGCCTGGCTGGCGGGCTGGCTGCAGCGGCAGGGCCGCCGCCCCGGTATCGTCAGCCGCGGTTACGGCG
>JANTGX010000367.1 GCA_024762755.1 Gammaproteobacteria bacterium | reverse complement strand
TCGGCCTGATGCAATTGATGCCGGCCACCGCCAAGCGTGTCTCACGCCAGCTGCGCCTGCGATATCGTGGCTCGCGGCAACTCCTGCAGCCAGAGACCAATCTGGCCCTCGGCACCGGATATCTGGCCCACATGCTCGAGCGCTTCGATGCCCAGACAGTGCTCGCCACCGCGGCCTACAACGCCGGTGCGCGTCGCGTCAGTGGCTGGCTGCCGGAAGGCGACGACATGGCCGCAGACCGTTGGATCGAGACCATCCCCTATCGCGAGACCCGCGAATACGTCAGCAACGTCCTCGCCTACACCGTCATCTATGCCCGCCGACTGGGCGACCCCGACCAGCGCCTCACCACCCACATGTCACCCGTGCCGGGCGAAGACCAGGGACGTTGAGGAAACGAGCCCGGAGAGGTGACATGTCTCACGGAAAAATTCGTGGCCGGGGATGACCGATGGGCAAAGGCAGGCCGCGCAGGCGGGTGATAACAGGCAGGCAACGACAGGAACGAATGGCCGGAACGAATGACAGAAACGAAAAGAGGCTACCCTTGCGAGTAGCCCCTGGATAAAGATTCGGTGTCGCCCCGGCGTCTTGAACCGAGCGTCCAAGTGGCGGCCTTGGGGGTGTTTCAGGATTTCCAGTCGGGTGGAAATCTCACCACACCTGCGATAGGCCCCGGTCAGACTCTAGTTGGTCAAATGACAGTCACGAGGCAACACTCAGTTCTAAATCTAGTGCAATTTTTCACTGATTCAAGGTGACAACCGTCACTTTTTCACAAGCCCTTAAAATGCAAGCAAATAAATTCTTCCCCGCCTCATCGTCCGATGTCGCCCGGCAATACGCCCGCCGCCGCAGCCGGCTCAGACGACCTCGGCCAGGGCCTGCAGGCGCTTTGGCGAAACGGGTACTGCGGTCTTCAGCCCTTGCGCGAAGAGCGAGACTCGGTATTCCTCCAGCAGCCAGCGGAGTTGTTCCAGCTCGGGGGAATCCCCCTTTTTTTCAAAACGTTCTGCATACATCTTGAGAAATGGCTTGAGCCTGCGCAGGCGCTCGGTGTCGGCGCCTGGATTCTGCTGCAGCTTGTCCAGTCGCTGGCCGACGGCCCGCAGATAGCGTGGCAGATGTTGCAGCGAGGCAAAGGGGGTCTGCAGCAGACAACCGGGGTAGATCAAGGCGTCGAGCTGCTGCTGAATGTCCTTCACCGACTCCATGGTTTGCAGCGACTGCCGCCCACGCAGGCGTTTGCGAGCGGCGTGGTGTTGCTCCAGCATCTCACCCACCAGGGCCGCGACCGTGTTGGCAACCGCCATCAATTCGCCCTGATGCTGATGGAGCTTCGCCTCGAAGTCGGCCTGCTGGCGAATACCGGCGTCCGGCAGGTCGCGCAGAAAGCAGCGTTCCATGATGAGCGCGAACAGGTCCGCCTTCAGGCTTTCGCAGTCCGCCACCCCCACGTAATGCAGACACAGGCCCTGGATCCCGGGCAGGTTGCGGCGCAGATACCGGCTGTCTTTGCCCAGACTGAGGGCAAACAAGCGACGCAGACCCGCGCGGTGGGCCTGATTCGCCGCCGACGCCGCATCGAAGAGACGAATGGCCAAGCGGCCGTCATCGCTCTCCGTGAGCGCGGGAAAGGCCCGAAACCGGCTGCCGGCGCGCGTGATCTCGACGAATTCCGGCAGATCACCGAAGTCCCAGCGGGTGATGTCATCGCGCTCCCAATGATGCTGACCGAGGGTCTCGGCGAAATCCTCCCCGGCATGCCGGCCAAGCTGCTGCTGCAGGGCACGGAGGTCTCGCCCCTGCCCCAGGCTGCGGCCCTCGGCATCGACCACCTCGAAGCGCATGCGCAGGTGGTCCGGCAGTTGTTCCTCTGGCCAGTCCTCGGCCTGCAGCGTCACGCCGTGGTCGCGCTGCAGCAGTGGCGTGAGCGCCTCACGCAGGCCACTCTCGTCACCCGACGACCGATCGCCGAGGCGGCGCACCAGGCGCGCGGCGGTGTCCGGCACCGGCACCAGGGCCTTGCGCAGCGGTTTGGGCAGCCCCTTGAGCAGGGCGGTGACGCGCTCGGTGAGCAGGCCCGGCACCAGCCACTCGAAGGCCGCCGGCCGCAGCTGGTTGAGGGCGCCCAGGGGCACCACGGCGGTGACGCCGTCGTCCTCTCCGCCGGGGTTGAAGCCGTAGCGCAGGTGCAGGCGCACGCCGTCGACGCTCATCTCGCCAGGGTAGTCGCGGTCGCCCTGGCCTTGGCCGCGCGGGTCGATGACCAGCTCGCGCGGCAGTTTCAGCAGGCCGGGCTCGGCGGCCTCGGCGGCCTTGCGCCACTTCTCGAAACGGCTGGCCTGGAAGACGTCCGCCGGCAGGCGCGCATCGAAGAAGGCGAACAGGCTCTCCTCGTCGGCCAGCACGTCGCGCCGGCGGCTGCGCGCCTCGATCTCCTCGGCCTCCTGGATCAGCGCCCGATTGTGGCGCAGGAAGGCTGACGGCCGACCGCCGCGCGGCGGTCGATAGTCACC
>JANTGX010000366.1 GCA_024762755.1 Gammaproteobacteria bacterium | reverse complement strand
CCTGTCGCATAAAATGATCTATCGTGTTCAGCGGCCTCGCCGATGAACCGCTATGCTTCTCGATAGGGGCATGATCCATGCGTTGGCCGCCGCGCGGCCGCACCCTGGGCGTCGAGACATTAGCGCCCGATACCTCGGCGCGCCCACCGCCTGCCGGCCCAACCTCGGGCCACGTGCAGACGGTCGCAGGACCACGGTGGGCCGGGTGGATCGCATGAACACAGACTATCGGCAAGAGGATCGTTCCATAGTGCCAACCAGGGTACCAGCCACGTTGCCCGCAAGGTCCTTCGAGACCGCCCGGCGTCCATCGGGCGGGAATCGCCGCCCGCCCGGCCGGCCTCCCCGTCAACGGCCAATGGGACGACAAGGCGGTGACAAGTGCGGCCTGCTTCAGCCGTCCCGGCTGCCCGCCCTGATCCTGCTCGCACTCCTTCTCCCCACACTGGCATCGGCCTTGGTGCCAGCGCCGACAAACCTGCCGGCCGCGCCCGCCTCATCCCGCCCGCCAACGAGTGATATAGAATCCGACATGCTGGCCCGGGTGCTGGCCTACGGCGCCGAGCAGCGGGCCATGCAGCGCAGCCTCTTCCTCGCCGCCGAAACCGCACTAAAGGCCGGGCAGCGGCAGACCTACGAACGCCTCAGGAGCCAACTGACGGATTACCCCCTCTTCCCTTACCTGCGTCTGGCCGACCTGCGCCAACGCCTCGACCGCAGCAAACGCGCCGAGCTCGAGGCGTTTCTGCGCGATTACGCCGGGCAGCCCGTTGCCCGCGAACTGCGCCGGGCGATTCTCTCCCGCGCCGCCAGCAGACGACAGTGGGGCCGCTACCTGCACTTCTATCGCCCGACGAGCAGCCTGCGAGGACAGTGTCAGGCCTTGCAGGCGCGCTTGGCGCGCGGCGAAAGCACCTCCCTCTGGCCCCAGGTACGTCGCCTCTGGCTCACCGGCGAGTCCCTGCCCAAGGCCTGCGACGAGGTCATCCAGCGCTGGCGTCAGGCCGGCCAATTGGATGACGCCCTCCTCTGGCAACGCTTTGCCCTGGCCATGGAGAAGGGCAAAACACGCCTGGGGCGCTATCTTTCGCGCCAGATGGTGCCACACGAGCGGCGCTGGGCGCGTCGCTGGCTGGGACTACACCGCTACCCAGAACAACTCCTCCGTCGTCATCGCGAGTTGCGCGGTGCCTCACCCCATGCCCGCCAGATCCTCCTCGCCAGCCTGCTGCGGCTGAGCGACCGGGATCCGCACAAGGCCGCCCATGTCTGGCAACGGCTGGCCGGCGAGCACCCGCTGCCGGCGGCACAGCAATTCCGCTTCTATCGTCGGCTGGCCATGTCGCTCGCCCTCAAGCACCAGCCCGGGGCCGAGGCATGGTTTCGTCGTATTCCCGCGGCCCATCAGACCGATGATTCCCGCGCCTGGCGTGTGCGGGCAGCCATCCGCAGCGGCCAGTGGGAGATCGTCACCCAGGCCATCGCGGCCATGCCGGCCACTCAGTCCAACAAGGACCGCTGGCGATACTGGCGTGCCCGCGCCCTGGCCCAACGAGGCCAACACCGCGCGGCGAACGTCCTGTTCCGTGAACTCGCCGGCCATCGCAACTACTTCGGCTTTCTCGCCGCCGACCGCCTGTCCCTACCCTATGCCTTCAAGGACCGCCGCCTGCAGACCAGCGCGGCGCAACTCTTCACCCTGCAGGAGATACCGGCCATCCGCCGTGCCGCAGAGTTCATGCAGCTGGGGCGTCATACCGCCGCCCGGCGGGAATGGCGTACGGCCATGGCAGGGCTCGACGAACAACAACGACGCGGTGCCGCCCGACTGGCCCAGCTATGGGGTTGGCACGGTCAATCCATCACCACCATGGCCAGCACCTCCCACCGTGACGACCTGGTCCTGCGCTTCCCCCTGCAGTACAAGCAGGCGGTGCTCGATCTCTCCTCGCGCAGCGGCCTGCAGGCGGCCTGGACCTACGGCGTGATTCGCCGCGAGAGCGCCTTTGTCAGCGACGCCCGATCTCCCCGCGGCGCCCTCGGCCTGATGCAATTGATGCCGGCCACCGCCAAGCGTGTCTCCCGCCAGCTGCGCCTGCGCTATCGTGGCTCGCGGCAACTCCTGCAGCCAGAGACCAATCTCGCCCTCGGCACCGGTTATCTGGCCCACATGCTCGAGCGCTTCGATGCCCAGACAGTGCTCGCCACTGCGGCCTACAACGCCGGTGCGCGTCGCGTCAGTGGCTGGTTGCCGGAGGGCGACGACATGGCCGCGGACCGTTGGATCGAGACCATCCCCTATCGCGAGACCCGCGAATACGTCAGCAACGTCCTCGCCTACACCGTCATCTATGCCCGCCGGCTGGGCGACCCCGACCAGCGCCTCACCGCCCACATGTCACCCGTGCCGGGCGAAGGCCAGGGACGTTGAGGAAACGAGCCCGAAGAGTTGACAAGTCTCGTGGGAAATACGGGGCCGGGGATGACCGATGGGCAAAGGCAGGCCGCGCAGGCGGGTGATG
>JANTGX010000365.1 GCA_024762755.1 Gammaproteobacteria bacterium | reverse complement strand
CCAGGTGGGCATGGCCCTTGCGCATGTCTTCGCCGGTGTAGCTGTTGGGGCCACCAAAGGCCATGGTCAGGAAGGCCTTCTGCTTGGCCGCCTGGTTCTCCATGTCCACGCCCTCGAAGAAGTTGCTGACCCGCTCGTCGGCCAGCACCTTGCGATAGAACACATCGACGGCGGCGTCTACCGCGCCCTCGCCACCGATCCGCTCATACAGGCTGACGACTTCCACCTCCTTACCGTTGGAACCCACACCAAAGATCTTCATGATTGCTTTCAACATACCGCTACCCTCTCTCCTCAGCATTTAAGTCGGGAAAGCTTACACTCCACTAATATGTATTGTAAATACACCTTTAATCTCGACAGTGGCCGTCGGTTATTTTCCTGATCCCCCTCAGCCGGCCGATCACCGTCATCCCACCGGCCGCCGAAATGCACATCGCCAAAAGGCCCCTTCTACAGTGCTTCACCCCATCCAAACACCACCCCAAGCATCGTCTGGCATCGGGCAAAAGGCTGACGTATACTCCTCAACGTTGCGGCTTTCTACGGCTCTTCCGGGGCAAGACAACCTCACGGTTCCCGGATCTGTCGGCGCTCCTGCGTAAGCACGCACACAGGCATATTTTGAAATTATGAAGGGTTAATGTAATGGCTACAGGTACTGTAAAGTGGTTCAATGATTCCAAGGGCTTTGGCTTCATCGCCCCGGAAGATGGTGGTGATGATCTGTTCGTGCACTTCAGCGCCATCCAAGGCTCTGGCTTCAAGACGCTCACCGAGGGTCAACGAGTCAGCTATGAAGTTCAGCAAGGACCCAAGGGCCCGGCCGCTGCCAACGTCGTACCTGAATAAGACCGACGCAGCCCTAGGCTTTGAAACAAAAAACCCGCCTTACGGCGGGTTTTTTGCGTCTGCAGCGCGGGAAATCCGGACCACATCTTCCTCGACCGACGATCCCCTTGCGTGACACGCAATGACGCGCAAGGGGCCTTCGATCGGTGCGGCGCGTTTGCCTCGTCAACGCTTGGTGTAGATCTCCACTCCGCTGGCGATGAACTCCACGGCCTTCTCCTCCAGGCCGCGATCGAGGGCCTCGTCGGCAGAGATGCCCTGAGCCGCGGCGTATTCCCGCACCTCCTGGGTGATCTTCATGGAGCAGAAGTGCGGCCCGCACATGGAACAAAAGTGGGCTACCTTGGCCGAGTCCTTGGGCAGGGTCTCGTCGTGGTATTCGCGTGCCCGCTCCGGGTCCAGGCCGAGGTTGAACTGGTCCTCCCAGCGGAATTCGAAGCGCGCCTTGGACAGGGCGTTGTCCTGCAGCTGGGCGCCCGGCAGTCCCTTGGCCAGGTCGGCGGCGTGGGCGGCGATCTTGTAGGTGATGATGCCTTCGCGCACGTCTTCCTTGTTGGGCAGACCCAGGTGCTCCTTGGGCGTCACGTAACAGAGCATGGCGGTGCCGTACCAGCCGATCTGCGCGGCGCCGATGCCGGAGGTGATGTGGTCGTAGCCCGGCGCGATGTCGGTGACCAAGGGGCCCAAGGTGTAGAACGGCGCCTCGAAGCAATCGGCGAGCTCTTTGTCCATGTTCTCCTTGATCATCTGCATGGGCACGTGGCCGGGGCCTTCGATCATCACCTGCACGTCGTGCGCCCAGGCGATCTTGGTCAGCTCGCCCAGGGTCTCCAACTCACCGAACTGGGCGGCATCGTTGGCGTCGGCCAGGCAGCCGGGGCGCAGGCCATCGCCCAGCGAGAAGCTGACGTCGTAGGCCTTCATGATCTCGCAGATGTCCTCGAAGTGGGTGTAGAGGAAATTCTCCTGGTGATGGGCGAGACACCACTTGGCCATGATGGAACCGCCGCGGGAGACGATGCCGGTGACGCGGTCGGCGGTCAGCGGCACATAGCGCAACAGCACGCCGGCATGGATGGTGAAGTAGTCCACGCCCTGCTCGGCCTGCTCGATGAGGGTGTCGCGCACGATCTCCCAGGTGAGTTCCTCGGCCTTGCCGTCCACCTTCTCCAGTGCCTGATAGATGGGCACGGTGCCGATGGGCATGGGTGCATTGCGCAGGATCCACTCGCGGGTCTCGTGGATGTTCTTGCCGGTGGACAGATCCATCAGGGTGTCGCCGCCCCAACGGGCCGACCAGGCCATCTTCTCCACCTCTTCAGCGATGGAGGAAGTCACTGCCGAGTTGCCGATATTGGTGTTGATCTTCACCCGGAAGTTGCGCCCGATGATCATGGGCTCCAGCTCGGGATGATTGATATTGGCGGGGATGATGGCGCGGCCTGCGGCCACCTCGCTGCGCACGAACTCGGCGGTGACGGTCTCGGGCAACTGGGCGCCGAAACTCTCGCCCGGGTGCTGCTTGAGCAGCTTGGCATAGCGGGGGTCGGCACGCAGCTCGTCGAGGCGCTGATTCTCGCGGATGGCGACGTATTCCATCTCCGGCGTGATGATGCCCTGCCGGGCGTAGTGCATCTGGCTGACGTTGGCCCCTGCCCTGGCCCGGCGCGG
>JANTGX010000364.1 GCA_024762755.1 Gammaproteobacteria bacterium | reverse complement strand
GGTCTTTTGATGGTGATCCAACGACAGGAATAGGTACATATCGATATACCGATTGTGTCATTGATCCTTCCGTCGGAGGGGTGCTGAACGGAAGCGTCACCATCACTGGCAAAGGAAGCTTCGTTGGCTCTACATTTGAGGGCCAAATCCATTTCGACTATTACAGTGAGAAGACGCCCGCCCAGAAAGTCACCCTCAATGGCCGCCTCAACGTGGCATGGGATGAGGTCGGAGACGTTGAAACTGCCTCTATTAGCAGCGACCTGATTGGCCAGAAGGTAGAAACAAGTATCTATACAGAGACGATGAACCTTACCGAATTCCGCGAAGATGACCGCACGGATTACGGAATTGAACGTGAGGGCATCAGCGTCAGCTTCAGACTCAGCAGTACCCGCTTAAACGGCATCGTTGATCTGCGCACGGTTGAACAACTTGAAGGATTTTTCTGGAAAGAATTTCCAGACAAGGGCCAGGTTATTGTCCAAGGTGCCGGCAACTCTCGGGTCCGTCTAACCGTCGACGAGGGTGGTACTGGCGAGCCTTTTGATACTGTCACCCTGGAAACAGACGCCGATGGCGATGGGTCCTATGAGCAAAGCGATATTCTTACGTGGTCCGAACTGATGGATGCCGCCTCTGTTCCATAGAGACCAAGAAGACAGGAATCTGCGAGCCGATTGCGCGGAAATAGATGGTGCCCGGGGCCGGAATCGAACCGGCACGCCCGTGAGGGCGAGAGATTTTAAGTCTCTTGTGTCTACCAGTTTCACCACCCGGGCAGGGACTGAGCGGAAAACACCCTGAAAAGAATTGCGAGGAATACTCTCGTGGGCGTCTGCAGGAGCGTTCTGGTGAACGGGTACGGGGACTATAGCGGAAATCGGCGACGGGGCCGAGGGGGAAAGAATATGGAGGCTGAGCCCGGAGTCGAACCGAGGTACACGGATTTGCAGTCCGCTGCATAGCCACTCTGCCACTCAGCCGGCCAGGAAAAGCATGTCGTCTAACTGAAAAAACCTCGACCGATCCGACCGAGGTTTCCGTCAAACGAAACATCTGTTTGAAACGAATTTGGAGCGGGAAACGAGATTCGAACTCGCGACCCCAACCTTGGCAAGGTTGTGCTCTACCAGCTGAGCTATTCCCGCGTCACGTCTTCAGTGAGTCGCGTATTTTACCGGCCGCTCTGGCCCTGTCAAGCTTGTTCTGCGCCGGCATCTCATTGTGCCGCCGGACCGGTGAGCGTGGGCCAGGCCGCGCGCAGATAGATGACCATGGACCACAGGGTCAGCGCGGCGGCGAGGTACAGCAGGGCGAGGCCCATCTCCACCGTGGGGAAGTCGCCGATGGGTTGACGATAGAGCAGCATCAGCAGGGAGACCATCTGCGCCGTGGTCTTGATCTTGCCGATGGTGGAGACGGCCACCTGGGCGCGCTCGCCGATCTCGGCCATCCATTCGCGCAGCGCCGAGATGACGATCTCGCGGCCGATGATGACGGCCGCCGGCAGGGCGAGAAACACGCCGGCGAAGGGGGTCGGGTTGACGTCCACCAGCATGACCAGGGCCACGGCCACCATGAGTTTGTCGGCCACCGGGTCGAGAAAGGCGCCGAAGGCGGAGGTCTGTTCGAGGCGGCGGGCGAGATAGCCGTCGAGCCAGTCGGTGAAGGCAGCGATGGCGAAGAGGACGGTGACGGCGACATTGGCCCAGGCAAAGGGCAGGTAGAAGGCCACCGCAAACACCGGGATGAGGACGATACGCAGCAGGGTCAGGCTGTTGGGCAGGTTATAGGGCATGGTCTGGAAGGGGGCTTTCAGTCGTCGGAGTGGAAGACATCATATACCTTTTGCGCCAGTTTTTTGCTGATGCCGGGTACCGCGGCGAGGTCTTCGACCCCGGCCCTGGCCACCTCCTGCAGTCCGCCGAACTGGCGCAGCAACTGCTGCCGACGCTTGGGGCCGAGGCCGGGGATGCCCTCCAGGGGTGAGGTGTTGCGGGTCTTGGCGCGCCGCTGACGGTGGCCGGTGATGGCGAAGCGGTGGGCCTCGTCGCGCACCTGTTGCAACACGTGCAGGGCCGGTGAGTCGGGCGGCAGGACGATCTCGCGGCCGTCCATGACCAGCACCTCCTGGCCCGGCCGGCGCGACGGGCCCTTGGCCACGCCGAGCAGGCCCACACCGCTCACCTGCAGTTCCGTGAGTACCGCCTGGGCCTGCGCCACCTGGCCCTTGCCGCCGTCGATGACGAGGAGATCCGGCAGCCTGCCCTCGCCCTCTTTCAGGCGCGTGTAACGCCGCGAGAGGGCCTGGTGCATGGCAGCGTAGTCGTCGCCGGGGGTGATGTCTTCGATGTTGAAGCGGCGGTAATCGGACTTCAGCGGCCCCTCGGCCCCGAGCACCACGCAGGAGGCCACGGTGGCCTCGCCCTGGGTGTGGCTGATGTCGAAGCACTCCAGTCGCTGCGGCGTCTCCGCCAGACCCAGGGCATCCTGCAGGGCCTCCAGCCGCTGTTGCATACCGGCAC
>JANTGX010000363.1 GCA_024762755.1 Gammaproteobacteria bacterium | reverse complement strand
AGGGCACGGGCACTGTGGGGGTTGTGCGCCACGTCGAGGATACGCCGGGGGAGCCCCGGCAGGATCTGATAGCGGCCCGGCAGGCGGACCGCCAAGAGGCCCTCGCGCAGGGCCTGCTGATCCACCGGAAAGCGCGCGGCGAGCGTCTCAAGCAGGGCCAGCACGCCCGCCGCATTGGCCAGTTGGAACGCCCCGCGCAGGGCCGGCCACGGCAGGGCACGGCGGCGACCGCTGGCCGATCGCCAGTGCCATTGCGCGGCCTCGGCCTGCAGGTGGAAATCGCGCCCGGCCAACGCCAGCGGCGTGCCCAGGGCTTGGGCATGCTGCAGCACGGATGCCGGTGGCGCAGGGTCGGCACACACCGCCGGCCGCCCGGTGCGCAGGATGCCGGCCTTCTCGCGGCCGATGGCCTCGCGGTCGTCGCCCAGCCAGGCCACGTGGTCGACGTCGATGGGTGTGATCAGGGCGGCGTCGGCGTCGAGCACGTTGACGGCGTCGAGGCGGCCGCCCAGACCCACCTCGAGCAGACCGATCTCCACACCGCGCTGCTGCAGGATGTGGATGGCCGCCAGGGTGCCGAACTCGAAATAGGTCAGCGAGGTCTCGCCGCGGGCGGCATCGACCCGGGCAAAGGCCGCGCACAATTCGGCATCGGTCACCGCCTCCCCTGCCACCTGAATGCGTTCGTTGTAGCGCAGCAGGTGGGGGGAGGTGTAGCTGCCGACCCGATAACCCGCCGCCTGCAGGATGGCGCCCAGCATGGCCACGCTGGAACCCTTGCCGTTGGTGCCGGCGACGGTGACCACGGTGAAGTCCGGCCGCGCCAGGCCCATGCGCTCGAGCACCGCGCGCACGCGGGCCAGCCCCAGTTCGATCTCGCTGGGGTGCAGTGACTCCTGCCAGCGGAGCCAGTCGTCGAGGGAGCGCTGCTGCATAGGAGGCCGATGAACGATGGACGAATGAGCGAGCCGCAGGCGACGAGAGGCGTGTCGGAAGACGTCGTCGCCGGGGCTACGGGGTGACGAGGATGATAGGGCCGCGCTCAGGCCGCCGGCTGGCCGCTGAGCATGGTGAGCACCTTGACCAGGCGGTCGCGCATCTCGCGGCGGTCGATGATCATGTCCACCGTGCCGTGTTCGAGCAGGAACTCGCTGCGCTGAAAGCCCTCCGGCAGGGTCTGGCGCACGGTCTGCTCGATCACGCGCGGTCCGGCGAAGCCGATCAGAGCCTTCGGCTCGGCCACGTTGATATCGCCGAGCATGGCCAGGCTGGCGGAGACGCCTCCCATGGTGGGATCGGTCATCACCGAGATGAAGGGGATGCCGCGCTTGCTCATCTTCGCCAGGGCGGCGCTGGTCTTGGCCATCTGCATGAGGGAGAAGAGGGCCTCCTGCATGCGCGCACCGCCGGAGGCGGAGAAGCAGACGAAGGGGATATTGTTCTCGATGGCGGTGTCCACGCAACGCACGAAGCGCTCCCCCACCACCGAGCCCATGGAGCCCCCCATGAAACGGAATTCGAAGGCCGCCGCCACCAGCGGCATGCCCTTCACTTGGCCCTGCATGCCGATCAGGGCATCCTTTTCACCGGTGGCCTTTTGCGCCTGGGTGAGCCGGTCCTTGTACTTCTTCAGGTCGCGGAACTTGAGCGCGTCCACGGGTTCCAGCTCGGCACCGATCTCGCTGCGCGGCGCCTCGTCGAGAAACGCCTCCAGACGGCGGCGGGCACCGATGCGCATGTGGTGAGCGCATTTCGGGCAGACATCCAGGTTGCGCTCCAGCTCGGCGCGGTAGAGGACCGCGTCGCAGGCCGGGCATTTCGCCCACAGCCCCTCGGGGACGGCCTTCTTCTGACTGCCTTCGGTGCGGATGCGCGAGGGGATCAATTTTTCCAACCAGCTCATGGGTACGACCTGTCTCGGTTAGGCATCCATCGCCGTGCGCATGCGGCTCAGCACGTCGGCGATGTCTGCGGTGATTTTAGTCGGTTGCGTGGCGTCCTGCTCGATGATGCGCACCAGGGCGCTGCCCACCACCACGGCATCGGCCACCCGGCTCACCGCCTGTGCGGTCTCGGCGTCCTTGATGCCGAAGCCCACGCCCACGGGCAAGGCGGTGTGGCGGCGGATCTGCGCCAGTTTATCGGCTACGGACTGCACATCCAGGCCACCAGCTCCGGTGACGCCCTTCAGCGCCACGTAGTAGACATAGCCGCTGGCCACCGCGCAGATCTTGTCGATGCGCGCCTCGTCGGTGGTGGGGGCGATCAGGAAGATGGGGTCGAGGTCGTGGGCACGCAGGGCCACCAGCAGGTCGTGGGCCTCCTCCGATGGCAGATCGACGCTGAGCACACCGTCCACCCCGGCCTCCGCGGCCGCCTGGGCAAAGGCCGTGTAACCCATCACCTCGATGGGATTGAGATAGCCCATGAGGACCACCGGGGTGACCTCGTCCCGGGTGCGGAACTCGGCCACCATGGCCAGCACGTCGTGCAGGCTGGTGTGATGGGCCAGGGCGCGCTCGGCGGCGCGCTG
>JANTGX010000362.1 GCA_024762755.1 Gammaproteobacteria bacterium | reverse complement strand
CGGGTTTCGCTGCGCTCAACCCAGGCTACGGCCTACCCGCTCAATGGCGGCGTGGCGCCCGCATTCAATGCCGACGTGCCGATTCCGGACGACCTGCGGAGGGACGAGACATGAGTGAGTTCATCCTTTCCCTCGTAGCCTGGGTTGAACGCAGAGAAACCCAGGGTCGTTGGTGCGGCGGATTCCCGGGTTTCGCTGCGCTCAACCCAGGCTACGGCCTACGGACTTCCCGCAGCCCTTCCATGAAATACCAAGACAGTAGAGACGAGTAGCCATGAATTTCACGCAATTGCTCGAACGCGCACGCCGCCTGGTACAGAGCGGCCTCGGCGCCCCCATC
Source organism: Gammaproteobacteria bacterium (assembly GCA_024762755.1). Lineage (GTDB taxonomy): Bacteria > Pseudomonadota > Gammaproteobacteria > SZUA-152 > SZUA-152 > JANTGX01. The sequence continues at coordinate 2,207 of JANTGX010000362.1, read as the reverse complement.
CTGGTGATGATGATGCTGGCCATGATGGTGGTGCCGCTGCCGCCCTTCATGCTCGACATCCTGTTCACCTTCAACATCTCCCTGGCGCTGGTGATCCTGCTCGCCTCGGTGTACGTCAAGCGGCCGCTGGAATTCGCCGTGTTTCCCACCGTGCTGCTGCTGGCCACCCTGCTGCGCCTATCACTGAACATCGCCTCCACCCGCGTGGTGCTGCTGGAGGGCCATACCGGCACCGGCGCCGCGGGCCAGGTGATCAAGGCCTTCGGTGAATTCGTCGTCGGCGGCAACACGGCGGTGGGCATCGTCATCTTCATGATCCTGGTGATCATCAACTTCGTCGTCGTCACCAAGGGCGCCACCCGCGTGGCCGAGGTCAGCGCGCGCTTCACCCTGGATTCCATGCCGGGCAAGCAGATGGCCATCGATGCCGACCTCAATGCCGGTCTCATCACCCAGGAAGAGGCCCGCGCCCGTCGCGCCGAGGTCTCACAGGAGGCCGATTTCTACGGTTCCATGGACGGTGCCGGCAAGTTCGTGCGCGGCGACGCGGTGGCCGGCATCCTGATCCTGGTGATCACCATCATCGGCGGCCTCGCCGTGGGCATGCTGCAGCACGGCATGGGCATCGGCGAGGCCACGCACAACTACACCCTGCTGACCATCGGCGACGGCCTGGTGGCGCAGATCCCCTCCCTGCTGCTGTCCACCGCCGCCGGCCTGATGGTGACGCGCAACTCCACCTCGCAGGACATGGGTGGGCAGGTCATCAAGCAACTCTTCGACAACCCCAAGGCGCTGGCCGTGGCGGCCACCATCATCGGCACCATGGGCCTGATACCGGGCATGCCCAATCTGGCCTTTCTCTCCCTCGCCGCGGTGGCCGGTGGCGCCGCGTGGTGGGCCGCCCGCCGCCGAGAGGCAGAGGAGGCCGAGCCCACCCCGGCGCCGGCGGGCGAGGTGGCACCGGAGAACAAAGAGCTGACCTGGGACGACGTGGAGTCGGTGGACATCATCGGCCTGGAGGTGGGATATCGCCTGATTCCGCTGGTGGATCGCAGCCAGGGCGGCCAGCTCATGGGCCGAATCAAGGGCGTGCGCAAGAAACTGTCGCAGGAACTGGGCTTTCTCGTCCCGCCGGTCCACATCCGCGACAACCTGGACCTGGCCCCCACCGCCTACCGCATCACCCTCATGGGCGTGCCGGTGGGCGAGGCGGAGATCCATCCGGATCGGGACCTGGCCATCAACCCGGGCCAGGTGTTCGGCACCATCCCCGGCGGCATTCCCACCACCGACCCGGCCTTCGGCCTGGAGGCGGTGTGGATCGAGCCCTCGCAACGCGATCAGGCGCAGAGCCTGGGCTACACGGTGGTGGACGCCAGTACCGTGGTGGCCACCCATCTCAGCCACATCCTGCAGAGCCATGCCGCCGAACTGCTGGGCCACGAAGAGGTGCAGCAGCTGCTCGACAAACTGGCGCAGACGGCGCCCAAGCTGGTGGAGGACCTGGTGCCCAAGCAGCTGCCCCTGGGGGTGGTGCTGAAGGTGCTGCAGAACCTGCTGGCGGAGCAGATTCCCATCCGCGACATGCGCACCATCGCCGAAACCTTGGCGGAGCACGCGCCGCAGAGTCAAGACCCCGACGTCCTCACGGCCGCCGTGCGCGTCGCCCTCGGCCGATCAATTGTCCAGCAAATCAGTGGCATGGAGCCGGATCTCCCCGTTGTCACGCTGGATCCAAGGTTGGAACAGTTGTTGCAACAGACCTTTGCAGGTAGCGCCGAGCAGGCGGGCGGACTCGAACCGGGACTGGCGGAAAATCTGCATCGGTCCCTGAGTGAAGAGGCCCAGCGTCAGGAGGCCGCCGGACACCCCGCAGTCTTGTTGGTGTCCTCGGCCATCCGCAACCTGCTGGCGCGGTTCGTCAGGCACAGCATTCCCAACATGCACGTGCTGGCCTTCAACGAGATACCGGACAACAAGCAGGTCAAGATCACGGCCACGGTGGGGGCCTAAACCGCTCCCCCCGTCGCGAGCAGAGGTACAGAGACAGCGCCGATGAAGATCAAACGCTTTTTCAGCAAAGACATGCGGACCGGGATCCGCCAGGTGCGTGAGGCCCTCGGCCCGGACGCGGTGATCCTTTCCAACCAGAAGGTGGTGGGCGGCATCGAGATCGTCGCCGCGGTGGACTACGACGAGGCCCT
>JANTGX010000361.1 GCA_024762755.1 Gammaproteobacteria bacterium | reverse complement strand
CTGGACGAGTCCGCCCTGGCGGCGGAGATCGCCGCCCACCTCGGCCTGGCCAACCAGACGGTGGACGTGGACGAGGCCCGCCCCGGTGGCTACCTCGACGAGCTGCTGCAGTGCATCTATCACCTCGAACAGCCGCAGCGCATGGCGGTGGACGTACCGCACTATCTGCTCTCCGGCCTGGTGCAGTCGCGCCACGGCAAGGTGGTGTACACCGGCGACGGTGCCGACGAGATCCTCGGCGGTTACGACTGCTATCGCCAGGACGCCATCCGTGAATGGGGCAACCAGCAGGCGGACGCCGCCGCGCGCGAGCGTTTCTATCTGCAGGAGTTCGGCGCCGACTTCGCCGAAGACCACCTGCGCCTGCTGCTCTCCCTGCACGCGCCGGAGCGCCAACAGGCGACCCTCGGGCAGTTCGGCTGCTACCCGGCCTGGCACGACTTCTGGCACATCCTCGACGACCTCGGCGAGCCCCTCTTCAGCGACGCCCTGACCGACTGCGCCGACCCCTTGCCCGCCTTCGCCGCCGAGGTGCGCCCGCGCCTCGAGGGCCTGCACCCGCTCAACCAGTCGCTCTACCTGGAGACCCACACCCGCCTGCCCAACTGGATCCTGCTCAAGTCCGACCGCCTGAGCATGGCGCACAGCGTGGAGGCACGGGTGCCCTTTCTCGATCATCCGCTGGTGGAGCTGGCGGCGCAGCTGCCGCCGGCGCTCAAGCTCAACGGCATGGACGAGAAATACCTCCTGCGCCGATTGATGATGCCGCAGCTGCCACAGCACCCGGAGGCCTTCAAGAAGCGCGCCTTCTACACCCCCATCCGCGAGTGGTTCTTCGTCCCCGAGCGGCGCGCAGACCTGGAACCCTATCTGGGCGAGGCGGCCCTGCGCGATGCCGGGTTGTTCCGTGCCGAGACGGTGCAGCGCTACCTGGACGCCATGGACGCCGCCGGCCAGCCGGCCGACATGCAGACCTACTACCGGGTGATGAAGCTGGAGTGGACCCTGTTGCTGGTGCTCACCACGCAGATGCTGCACCGCCTGTTCGTGCGCCACGAGGCGGCCTGTTTCCACGCCGAGGACGGCTGAGCCCGGCGGACGGCGTGCGGCCCATACCTGCTTTGTGGGCTGACAGGCCGGAAAAGGCGGGGTTATACTTTTCCACGTTGCACCCGGTGGGGGCCGGCATTACCGGCACCGGTTGCAACAGCCGAAACAACAATAGCAACAACGAGGATGTGGAAATGGCGCAAGGCACAGTCAAGTGGTTCAATGATGCAAAGGGTTTTGGGTTCATCGTGCCGGAGGGTGGCGGGGACGATGTCTTCGTCCATCACTCCAACATCACGGGTACGGGCTTCAAGAGTCTGATCGAGGGACAGAGCGTCCTCTTCGAGATCGAAGAGGGTGAAAAGGGTCTCTCGGCGACCAACGTCCAGCCCGCCTGAGGTACCCCGCAAGACCCGTCGACGAGGCCCGCATGCTGCGGGCCTCGTCGTTTCTGGCCCATCGAGATCCCTCGAATGGGCCTTTGTCGAAGACCTCTCGGGCCGGCCTTCTGTCGTTGGGCAGGCCGCGAAGACTTGCCGAGGTCTGCGGCGAAACCCGCCGCCCTCAGTGCTGGCAGCGCGGGCAGTAGTAGGTGTTGCGCTGGCCGAGGGTCAGGCTGCGGATGGTCCCCGTGCAGCGCCGGCAGGGCTCGCCGGCGCGGCCGTAGACGCTGAGGCGCTGTTGGAAATAGCCGGGCCGGCCGTCGCTGTCGCTGAAGTCACGCAGGGTGGTGCCGCCCTGCGCGATGGCCTGGGTGAGCACCGTGCGGATGGCCTCGACCAGTCGGGCCAGGCGGGCCCGGCCGATGCGGCCCGCCGCCGTCTTCGGGTGGATGCCGGCCAGAAACAACGCCTCACTGGCGTAGATGTTGCCCACGCCGACGACGATCCTGCTGTCCATGATGAAGGACTTGATGGCAGCGCGGCGGCCGTGGGCGCGCTGGGCCAGGTAGTCGCTGTCAAAGTCCTGGTCCAGCGGTTCCGGCCCCAGGTCGCGCAGCAGGCGGTGCTCCGCCGCCGGGCGCCGGGTCCACAGCAGGGCGCCGAAGCGGCGGGGGTCGCGCAGGCGCAGGCAACGCCCGTCGGCGAGGCAGATGTCGACGTGGTCGTGGGCGCGCGGCGGCTCGTCGGCCTGCAGCACGCGCAGGCTGCCGGACATGCCCAGGTGCAGGAGGGCGGTGCCCGCCGCCGTCTCCAGCAGCAGATACTTGCCGCGCCGGCGCACGGCATCGATGCGTTGCCCGGCCAGGGCGGTCGTCAGCTCCGCCGGGATGGGCCAGCGCAGGCGCGGCTGGCGGACCACCACCTCGGTCACCCGTTGCCCCTCCAGATGGGGGGCGATGCCGCGGCGGGTGGTCTCCACCTCGGGCAGCTCAGGCATCGGGCTCGGCCGCTGGTGCCGCGGGTGGCTGCAGCAGGTGCTCGGCCGCCTCGCGGGTGAAGCGGTAGCGCAGGCCGAGGTCGGGGCGTAGCAGCCAGACCGCGTCGTCCTCCCGTTGCAG
>JANTGX010000360.1 GCA_024762755.1 Gammaproteobacteria bacterium | reverse complement strand
TGCCGGGGCAGGCTTGTGGTTGGGTCATTCTTGCGAGGCGCTTCGCCGGTACTGACGAAGGCCTTGCGGGGCTGCTTATGATGGCGTGGTGCATGATCTCGATGTGAGTCTCGAGGCGTCAGTGAGAGGACATTAAGGTCCATAATCTACGCAATGGCAAGGTGGCCCTGTATGGTATGACGGGTCCAGGTTATCGACTGTGAGCGACATCACGGATTCAGGGGTTCTTTGGTTTGCGAGGGGCCAATCGCCCTGCTCAAAGGTCGGCTCCACGGGTCGCATGGTGGGCATGCCGGAAGGCCGCGAGTCTCATCGGCGACAGCGTGTCTTGCCAAAGGGTTGACGGGGAAACGAATCGCATGACTGACGAGGTGTCACCGAGGGGCGGTCTTTGGGCCAGGCTCCTGCGGCGAATCGATGATCTCTACAACGGCGAGGGTCGTGATGCGCGCGTGTTTCGTTGGTCATTGCTGGCCTTCGATGGCATCACGATCGGCTATTTCGTCTTCGCCACCTTTTTGCATCCCCTCGACGAGCTGCACGCCATCGAGGAGGCGATCGGGCTCGTCTATCTGCTGGAGTTCGCGGCGCGACTCGCCATCAGCCGGCACCGCCTGCAGGCGGTCTTCAGTCCGGTGGGCCTGGCCGATTTGATCGTCATCGCCTCCTTGCTGACCCCCTCGCTGTCGTCGAATTACTCCTTTCTGCGCGTGGTGCGGGCGCTACGTCTGCTGCGCTCCTATCACATGCTGAAGAATCTGCGCAGGCAGTCGCGCTTCGTGCGCCTCTACGAAGACGTGCTCTTCAGCGTGATCAACCTGGCGGTGTTCGTCTTCGTCATCACCGCCATCGTGTATGTGACCCAGGTAGGCAGCAATCCTGGGATCAGGAATTATTTCGACGCCCTCTATTTCACGGTGGCGACCCTGACCACTACCGGCTTTGGTGACGTGACCCTGGTCGGCGACAGTGGGCACATCCTGGCGGTGCTGATCATGATCTTCGGCATCTCCTTGTTCCTGCGTCTGGTGCAGACGATCTTTCGTCCGGGCAAGGTGCGCTACGAGTGTCCGCAGTGCGGCCTGAGTCGTCACGACATCGATGCCGTGCATTGCAAGCACTGCGGTGCCCTGTTGCACATACCGACCGAAGGCGCCGATTAGCGGCGATGCCGCTCGCCCGGCTGGTATGCTTGTCGGTCCACGAGGTATCCATCGATCAGTAACAGGAGCAAGAACATGTCGGAAGTGGTGACGGAATTTTTTGTCCAGGGGATGAAGTGTGGCGGCTGTGTCAGCAATGCGAATACGGCCTTGGCCGAGGTGCCGGGCTTGGTCTCGGCGGAATTCGATCTGGCGGCGGGTACCGCCCGGGTGGTGGGTGACGTGGACCCCCAGGCGGTGTGTCTGGCGCTGAGCGAGGCGGGCTACCCGGCGGTGGTGAAGAGCGCCTGAGGCCGGCCACGCTCAGCCGAGGCGGGTGCGGATCTTTTCCAGCAGGCTGGTGCGCTTGAAGGGTTTGTGCACGTAGTCGGTGATGCCAGCGCTGACGGCCTCCACCACGCTCTCCTTGTCGCCGCGCGCGGTGAGCATGATGAAGGGGATCCTGGCCAGGTGGGGGACGGCCTTCATCTCCGCGCGCAGCTGGGCGCCGGTCATCTCGGGCATGTTCCAGTCGGAGAGCACGAGGTCGAAGTGGGTCTTCTGCAGGGCCTCCCACGCCTCGCGGCCATTGCCCACCATGACCACCTCGCAGCCGATGTTGCTGGCGACGATGGTCTTCAGGGCGAGGCCGATGGGGAAGTCGTCCTCGGCGATGAGGATGCGTTTGTCTTTGTGCATGGGAGACTCCTAGACCTGGTCTTTCAGCGCTTCACTGAGCTGGTCTTCGCTGAGCAGGCCCTTTTCCAGCAGGATCTCGCCCAGTTTCTTCTTTTCTTCCCGCGCCTCGGGCAGCAGCACGTGAAAGGTGGTGCCGACACCGGGCTCGCTCTCCACCCACAGTTTGCCGTGATAGTGGTGAATGATCTGCTGGCAGATGGCCAGGCCGAGTCCGGTGCCGCGCTGTTCGCGGGTCTGCGAGGTGTCCACCTGGTGAAAGCGCTCGAAGACCTTGTCGAGGTGTTCGGCGGCGATGCCGCAACCGCTGTCGCGCACACAGATCTCGAGCATGGTCTGTGCGGGCGGAGTGCCGATCATGTCGTGGAGCAGGCGCTCGACGCGGGTCTCGTCGGCGACGGCGTCGATGGGCTTGGCCAGGCTGCCCTTGACCCCCGCGGCCGGACCCTGGCCGTCGAACAGGGTGGCCACGGGGAGCTTGGGGTAGCGGTCGCGGATCTCGCTGAGGCGTTGTGTGGCGGTGCTGTCGGCATTGCCCATGTCCACCAACAGCAGGTCGACGCGGTGTCCGCAGGCATCCAGCCAGGCCTGCCCCTGTGCGGCGTCGTGGAAACAGCGCAGGCGGGCGCCGAGGCCCTGCAGGAGGGTGTCGAGGGACTTGCCGGTGGCCTCGTCGCTGCCGATGAGGGCCACGTCCACCCAGCCCTCACGGCGCT
>JANTGX010000359.1 GCA_024762755.1 Gammaproteobacteria bacterium | reverse complement strand
CAGCCGGCCAGATAGAGCAGTTTGCGCAGTTCGTCGAGGATCGTCGGCACCAGCTCGGCGATCAGCTTGCGCCAGTTGGGGCCCTCGCCGAGGGTCTCGCCGGTGAGGCGGATCTCCACGGCCTCGGCCAGCAGGGCATTGAAGGGCGCGGCGATGATGTTGGCCAACAGAGAGAAGGCATAGAACAGGATCAGTGCCGCAGACAGACCGAACAACACCCAGAAGAGCCATTCCGCCCACTGCAACCAGGCGGGCAGGGTGGCCATGAGGTGGTCGAGCAGATCACCGAAACGACTCGCGCCGAACCACAGCAGGCCACCGAACAGGAACAGGTTGATGAGCAGCGGGACGACGACGAAGCGGCGCACGCCCGGTTGCAGGATGATCTTCAGGCCGCGCAGGAAATAGCCCGCACCGGTAAAGGGGTTGCCCATTGGTCTACCTCGTCTCGTCTCTCAGGCGTATGCCACGGCGCGCCAGCAGCGCGCTGCCGTAGGCGGCGTCGGCGCTGCGGGGGGGCAGCATGGGCACCTTCAGCAGGTTGCCGCGAATCGTCTGCCAGGCCGGATTCTGCGCCCCGCCACCGGTGCTGCGCAGGTTCACAGGATAGGGTGCGCCGAGGGTGTGGAGCAAACGGTAGCCCCGCTGCTCGATACGCGCCATGGCCTCCAGCAGGCCCTGGAAGAAGCGCGCATCGTCGTGCGGCCGGGGGCTGAGGCGTGGCGCGAGTTCAGGATCGTTGATCGGGAAGCGTTCGCCGGGGGCCGGCAGGGGATAGTACTCGAGACACAAACGGCGCGCGGGCCGCAGGCGCGGGGTCAACGCCCGCATCTGCGCATCACTGAAAAACTGCCGCAACACCGCGCCACCACTGTTGGAGGCACCACCGGCCAGCCACAGCCGCGCGTCGTCGAGAAACAGGGGCTGACTGTAGACACCCCGCGCGGCATCGAAGACCGGCCGCTCACTGACCACCTTGAGGACCAGGGTGGAGCCGAGGCAGGTCACCCCCTCGCCCGGCCGTGAGGCGCCGGTGGCGAGAAGGGCGGCGGTGCTGTCGGTGGTGCTGGCGACGATGCGCGTCTGCGCCGGCAGGCCGAGAGTGTGCGCCAGATCGGGGCGTAGTCGGCCGATGGGCGTGCCCGGGGGGACCACCTCCGGCAGCAGCGCCCGCGGCACGTCGAGGGCATCCAGCCACACGGGCCAGCGGTCTTCCTGGGCATCGTAGCCCAGCTTCAGGGCATTGTTGGTATCGCTGACACCCAGCCGGCCACCGAGCCGGTGGGCGATCCAGTCGGCCTGATGCAGGGCGTGGGCGGCACCGCGGGTCAGGCCGGCATCGCGCAGCCAGAGCAGCTTGGCCAGGGCGCTGCTGGGCCCCTGCGCCGCGGTCGTCGGCGGGGCGAGGGCGGCGATGCGCGCGGCCTGCGAGGTGGCGCGGGCATCGTTATACATCAGCGCCGGCCCCAGGGGCTCGCCCCGTTGGTCGGTGAGCAGCAGGCTGGCGGAGGTGCCGTCGACGGCGATGGCGCGGACGTCCTGCGCGGGGATCTCGCGCCGCAGCGCCGACAACACCGCACACACCGCCTGCCACCACAGCGCCGGTGCCTGTTCGCAACGCCCGTCGGCCCGTTGCGCCGCCGGCAGGGGCACCTCCGCCGAGGCCCGCTGCCGGGTCGTCTCGTCGATGGCCACCGCACGGCAGCCGGAGGTGCCCAGGTCGATGCCGATATACAGGGGGCGGCTCATGCTGTCGGCCTCACAGAAACCGCTTCCGCAGGGAGAGGGTGGGCGTCCGTGGCGTGTTTCAGGGCAGGGTCACCGGCTCCGGCGCCACCCAGCCGGGCTTGCGGTAATCGACGATCACCGTGGTGTAGATGCCGCCGCGGACATTGAACTTGCCCGTCAGACGCATGAAGCGGGGTGCGCAGGCGGCCACCAGGTCGTTCAGGATCTGGTTGGTGACGGCCTCGTGGAAGGCCCCTTCCTCGCGGAAGGACCACATATATAATTTCAGGGATTTCAGCTCGATACAGTGCTTATCTGCGATGTATTCTATGTGAAAGGTGGCGAAGTCGGGCTGTCCCGTCTTGGGGCACAGGCAGGTGAATTCGGGCACGTCGATGCGGATGGTGTAGTCGCGCTCGGGGTTGGGGTTGTCGAAGGTTTCGAGGTCTTTGCTGGGCTGGCTGGACATGACGTTGCTCGGTTGTGTCGGGAAGAGGCGCGTAAGATACCGAAATAGCGACAGATTCTCACCCCTTATGGGCATGTCTTGATGCCGTCTGGGGGCTTCTGTACCCTTGCGCCCCTATGCGTCTCTCCAAGATCAAGCTGTCCGGCTTCAAGTCCTTCGTCGATCCCACCACCATCCCGCTGCCCTCCAACCTGATCGGCGTGGTGGGGCCCAATGGCTGTGGCAAGTCCAATGTCATCGACGCGGTGCGCTGGGTGATGGGTGAATCCTCGGCCAAGCACCTGCGCGGCGATTCCATGGCCGACGTCATCTTCAATGGCTCCACCTCGCGCAAGCCGGTGGGTCAGGCCACCATCGAGCTGGTC
>JANTGX010000358.1 GCA_024762755.1 Gammaproteobacteria bacterium | reverse complement strand
ATTCCGGACGTTGCTGCGACGAGCACTCCACCCGGGTGGCCTTTTGCAACTGTTCACCGGCCTTGTCAAAGTTGCCCAGACCGAAGTTGGCCTCGGCAATCGTCACCAGGTGCCAGTAGTTGTCGCCTGCGGCCTCGAACTTCGCTTCCAGCTCGTCCAGGACCGACTGACGGATCTGGCCGGCCTGTCTGCGTTGTTGATCACCGCGTCCGCGAGGAATGCCTTTGTCCCGGTCCTCGCGGTCATCGAGATCGGCCAGCAGGTCGAGGATAAAAGCAGCGTTGATCGCGCTATAGCCTTCGTATTCGTCCAGCTGATCGCGCTTTTCCCAGGCCTGCCGATAGTAGTGCAGGGACTCCTCCAGCCAGCGGCGATCGCCGTCGAGGCGCCAGCGGCGTTTCTGGATGGCACCCAAAAGGCCGAAAGTCTCTTCATCCCTGAGTTCTTTCAGATCGAAGGCACTGGCAAGCACATCGTGTGCATCCTGCAAAGCATCACCCCGCAGCAGGGTCTGGTCCTTGTAAGTGGCCAGCGCCAGCATCTGTGCCAACTTCTGACGGTCCGGTAACGCCAATTGCTGTGACGGCATCACCTTTGCCAGCAGCCGACGTGCCCAGAACTGGGCATCCCGCTGGTTCAGCTTTTTGGCCAGTGCGCGTGCCTCCTCCGGCGAGATGGCCTTGCCGTTGAGCACATCGCGCACCTGGGTAACGTATTTCTCGGTTTCACTTTTCCTGTCGAAAGCCACGCGCAAGCTCCCTTGTCGTTGCCGCGAAAGCGCGGGCGTGCGGCCCGGCGTTTCCGCAATACCATTGACCCAGGATTAAAGCAGATTTATGAAGGCTGTTCCCATCGCGAAGGCCTCAGATAGAATGTTTGGGACGTAAATGGACCGGCTCCGCAAACCGAATACGATAGGGCACATGGACACGAGCGAGCGCAGCATATTCAGGGTATTCATCGGCTCACCCGGCGATGTGGACGAACTACGCGAGGCGGCTTTCAACGCCATCCAGCAACTCAACCGCGACCCCCTTTTGCCGGAAGATATCGAAATCCAGGGCTTCGGTTGGGACGTCACCGACTATCCGAAACTGGTCAACCACCCGCCGCAGGCGAATATCGAAAACGGCCTGCCGGACATGAAGACCTACGACCTGTGCCTGTTCATCATCGGCGCGCGCCTCGGTACGCCCCTGGGTGCCTCCTTCGATGCACTGCCCGACGGCCGCCAGCCCACCGGCACCGAGCACGAATTTCACAGCGCCATTCAGGCGCAACGGGATGTACAGCTGTATCACCTGGACCGTGCACTCCAGATCGATCGCAATGCAACGCCTGAACAACAAACTGAAACCTTCCAACAATTTCAATCAGCACAGGCCTTCGTCAATGGGGTGGAAAAGAACGAGCAGAGCCAGTATCGCGCCGAGGTGATCCGTATCGATGACCGGCAGGCCTTCGCGGAGCAACTGAACACTCAGCTCAGGCTGTTGCTCAAGCGCAGGTGGCAGGGGGGAGACGGCTGGAAGGATGGGCCGACAGATGCGGTCCCGCGCGCGTACCTCGACTGGCTCAAGGAACAACTGCCCTCCCCCAGCCTCAAGGGCCTGGGCGGCAAGGCCGGCTACGCGATCACCCTGCCGGCGATCTATGTGCCGGCGCTAGTGCTGATCCGCCAATTCGAGATTGAAAAAACTGGCGGGTTAACGACGATTGTTTCTGGGCGGAATTCTCAAGAACTGCTGATCAATCACCTGGGCGAGGAATCCCTCTATGTCTCCGGCATGGCCGGCTCGGGCAAGAGCACCTTCTGCCACTGGCTATGCTGGCAGCTGATCGAGGGCGGCACGCCAGCCCACCCGCTGCCGGCGCCCGAAGCGTTCAGCGAGCGCCCGTCCGCCGATCTGCTCGGCCGCCTGCCACTGCTGTGCCGCCTGCGCGGGTTCTGGGGCCATATGCATTGCCAGGCCGACAACGGCGAGTGGACCCGAAAGCAGCTGGAGCGGGCGCTGGCGGCCTGGGTGGATGAGAAGGCCCCGGCCGACCTGGACGGCGCCACGCTATTGCGCTGGATGGAAGAGGGCCGCTGCCTGCTGATCTTCGACGGGGTGGACGAGGTACCCGAGCGTAGCGAGCAGGGCGGGCTCAGCTACCCGCGTCGCTGCCTGCTGAGCGGCCTCGCGCGGGCCATTCCGGCGTGGAAAGAAGCGGGCAACCGCATCCTGCTGACCAGCCGTCCGTACGGCCTGGGCGAGGCGGAACGGCGCGCGGTCGGGCTGGACGAATCGCCCCTGCAGGCGCTGCCGGGGGAACTGCAGCAATTGTTCATGCAGCGCTGGTTCGCCGCCACCCGCGGTGACGACGAAGGGAACGGGTACGCGCAGGACCTGTGGCGCCACCTGAGCGAGCGGGACGAGGCATGGCTGGGCGAGCTGGCGAGCAACCCGCTGCTGCTGACCGCGCTGTGCGTCAAGTTCGGCGAGGACAAGGTGCTGCCGACCGACCAGCACGAACTGTTCGACGCGGTGGTCGAGAGCACCCTGTACAGCCGCTTCACCA
>JANTGX010000357.1 GCA_024762755.1 Gammaproteobacteria bacterium | reverse complement strand
CGATTGGAGTGAGGGAAGCGCCCCCTGGCCGCGAATGATCCGGCCGACATGCGGGTTAGTGTAGGCCAAACTGCCCGCCGAAAACTGTTTTGCTACCGGCTCGATCCCGGGAGGGCGTCGCGGCCCGAGGTTTCACGCCGCCGGCTACCGCCCGTCCTGACGACCGGTCTGCCCGTGCAAGCCTGCCGCGCACCCCCGATCGCGTGGCCCTGCTGCTCTTTACCGGGTACTATGTGGTGATCGACGCAAATTTTAGACTTGGGAACGTACGCCGGTGGAATTGAATGCCCTGGAGATCGTTGGTGGTGTCATTTTACTGGGCTTTGCCGCCGGTCGGCTGTTCGGGCTGCTGAGCGTGCCGGCGGTGGCTGGCTATGTGGTGCTCGGGGTGCTGCTCGGCGAATCCTTTACCGGCGCCATCACCCATGCCGCACTGGATGGGCTGCACGTCATCAGCGAGCTGGCCCTGGGGGCCATCGCCTTCACCATCGGCAGCGAATTGGAGTGGCGCAACCTGCGCCGGATCGGTCGCGCCGTGTTTCCCATCGTCTTGTTGGAGGCATCGGGGGCCATGGCGCTGGTCACCGTCGGCGTGTGGCTGCTGTTCGACGACCTGCCGCTGGCCCTGGTGCTGGGGGCCATCGCCGCCGCCACCGCCCCCGCGGCCACGGTAATGGTGATCCGCGAGTCGCGCGCCGCCGGCACCCTCACCAGCACCCTGTTGGCCGTGGTCGGCATCGACGACGCTCTGGCCCTGATCATGTACGCGGCCGCCGCCGCCGCGGCCAAGACCCTGCTGACGGGCGCGGCCGTTCTGTCCCTGACCCATGTCCTGGGAGCCGCCGGGTACGAAATCGGCGGCTCTCTGGCGCTGGGCGCCCTGGTGGGCGGACCGCTCGGGTTGCTGGTCGCCAGACTCAAGTCCAGGGAAGCGGTACTTTCCCTGACCGTGGGGGCGCTGATCCTGGTCGCGGGGGTTTGCAACCAGTTCCACCTCTCGTCGCTATTGGCCGCCATGACCCTCGGCGCCCTGGTAGCCAACATCGCCCCCCTTCCCGGCCGCAACCTGGCGGAACAGATCGCCGCCCTGGCCGCCCCCATCCTGATCGGATTCTTCGTGCTGGCCGGGGCGCACTTGCGCGTGGACCTATTGCCCGCGCTGGGCTGGCTGGGGGTGCTTTACCTGCTGGCACGCTTCGCCGGCAAACTCGGTGGCGCCTACCTGGGCGCCCGGCTTGGCGGCGCCCCGCCACGGGTACGCAACAACGTCGGTTATGGCCTGCTGTCCCAGGTAGGTATAGCCATCGGCCTGTCGCTGGTGGTGGCCGCCGAGTTCACGCCCCTGGGGGCGGCGGGCGAGGCGCTGGCCGTGACGGTGGTCAATGTGCTGCTCGGCACCACCCTGGTGACCGAGGTGGTCGGTCCGGTACTGGCCCGCCGCGCCCTGGCGCGCGCTGGAGAGACCGGCGGAATGGACACGGCGGAGAGGAACCAATGAAAAATACCATGCTGGTGGTGAATCTACACGAGATCGAGTTCCTGGATGAGACGCTCGCGGCTCTATCCCAGGCGCATGTGCATGACTGCGTAGTCCAGGAGGCGGAGGGGGTGGCCAGCTACCACACGGGAGACAATCTGGAGCCCAACACGCTCGCCTCCATCGCCGGTCTGTTCAAACGGCAGCACAATGTCAATTACCTGATCCTCGCCGTCACCGAGGAGGAGCGCATGGAGCAGATCTCCACGGCATTGAAGGCCATCTATGTGGAAGACCGCTACGCCAGTTCCTTCTGGTTCGTGCCGCTGAAGGGCTACTGGTACCACAAGGCGGCCGAGTGAGCCGAGGAAGGCATCATCCGGCGCTGATCGCCACCACCGCATGGGGGGCGATGACCGGCCTGGCGGCGGCCCTGCTGGTATTGGCGTTTCGCTGGGTGATCGAGGACGGCCAGCGCCTGTTCCTGCCCAATGGCGAACTGGGCGGCTACGAGTCGCTGCCCGGCTGGGCGGTGTTCGTCCTGCCGCTGGCCGGTGGACTGTTGCTGGGCTGGGTGTTCGAGCAACTGCGGCCGGAGGACCGCGAAGTGGGCATCGTGCACGTGCTGCGGCGCCTCAGGCGCCCCGGCCGCTCGACCTTGCCGTTGCGTAATGCCCTGGTGCAGTTTGTCGGCGGGGCCTTTGCCGTCGTCTGCGGCCATTCCGTGGACCGGGAGGGTCCGGGTGTGCACCTGGGCGCCGCTGCCGGCAACCAACTCGGCAGACGGATCGGCGCCAACGGCGTCAACATCTACACCCTGACCATTTGCGGCGCCGCGGCATCCATCGCCGCCGCCTTCAACACCCCCCTTGCGGGGGTGGTATTCGTTATCGAGGTATTTCGCGTCCGCTATCGTATCGAGCGCTTCATCCCCATCATCGCCGCTTCGGTGATAGGGGCCATCATCAGCCGTGCCCGCTATGGTGACAGTCCCGCCTTCGATGTCCCAGACCTGAGCATGGGCTCGCTCTACGAGTTTTCCCTGCTGGGAGGCCTGGGCATTCTCATCGGGACCCTGGCGGTGGTCTTCAT
>JANTGX010000356.1 GCA_024762755.1 Gammaproteobacteria bacterium | reverse complement strand
CAGTTGATCCTCCATCTCGCCGTCGAGGGCCTCGAGGGGGCGTGCCTGGGCCTGCACCAGGGCATCCAACAGCGCGGCACGGCGCGCGATCTCCGCCTGCCCGCTGGCCAGGCCCTCGGCAAAGCCCTGCCGCTGGCCGGCCTCGCGGGCCTCCTCGAAGGCCGCGCGCTGGATGGCCTCGATCTCTTCCGCCGTGGGCAGGCGCGGGGCGGGCTCGTCGGCCGGCGCCGCGGTCTCCTGCCCCTGCACCGCCGGCGGCTCCCAGCGCTGGTAGGCGCCGGCCTCCTCCTTGCCGATGATGCGTCTAGACATACTCTTCGCCGCCACCCCCGCCGAGGGATATCTCGCCGGCGTCGGCCAGGCGGCGGGCCACCGCGAGGATCTCCTTCTGCGCCCCCTCCACGTCGGAGAGCTTCACCGGCCCCTTGGCCTCCAGATCGTCACGCAGCATCTCCGCCGCGCGCTTGGACATGTTCTTGAAGATCTTCTCTTTCAGGGCGTCGTCGGCCCCCTTCAACGCCAGCACCAGCGACTCGGAGGAGATCTCGCGCATGATGGTCTGAATGTCGCGGTCGTCCACTTCCAACAGATTGTCGAAGACGAACATGAGGTCCTCGATGCCCTGCCCCAGATCGGCGTCCACCTCCTTGATGCTGTCCATGATCTCGCTCTCGGTGGAGCTGTCCATGAAGTTGAGGATGTTGGCCGCGGACTTGATGCCGCCGACACTGGAGGACTTGACGCTGGAATTTCCCGAGAACTGCTTTTCGAGGATGTCGTTGAGTTCGTTGAGGGCGGCCGGTTGGATGCCCTCGAGGCTGGCGATGCGCATGACCACGTCCACCCGCACGCGGTCGGGGAACAGGGCCAGCACCTCGGCGGCCTGATCCGGTTCCAGGTAGGAGAGCACGATGGCCATGATCTGCGGGTGTTCGAGGCGGATGATCTCCGCCACCGCGCGCGGGTCCATCCACTTCAGGGTCTCCAGGCCCTTGGTGTTGCCGCCCTGGATGATGCGGTCGATGAGGCCCTCGGCCTTGTCCTGACCGAGGGCGTCGACGAGCACCTTGCGCACGTACTCGTCGGAGCCCAAGCCGAGGCCGGTCTCGTCCTGCACCGTCTGGCAGAAGCTGCGCAGCACGTTGTCCACCTTGCTGCGGGTGACGTTCTCCAGCCGTGCCATGGCCGCACCCACCCTCTGTACCTCTTTCGGGTCCATGTGCTTGAGCACCTCGGCGGCGGCCTTCTCGCCCACCGACATGAGAAAGATGGCGGCCTTTTCGGTACCGTTGAGTTTCTCCTCGGCGACCTGCATCTCCTGTCCGTCTTCAGCCATCTTCCTTCACCCAGTTCTTTACCACCTGCGCCACCAGTTTGGGATCCTGCTCCACCGCGGCGTGGGCGGTGGCCAGATTCTGTTCGTAGGGGCCGGGCGGCCCACCGAGGGCGGGCTGCACCTCTTCGGCGGCCTCGCCGGTGAGGCTGAGGGTGTCCTCGGCCATGCCCTCGGCGGCGCCTTCCTCGCCCTCGGCCTCGCCTTCTGCCAGCGCCAGCGCCTTGCCCTTGGGCGCGGCCAGGGACTTCATCACCGGCTTGAGCACGCCGAAGATGAGCACCAGCACCAGCAGCGCTCCGAGCACCTTCTTCAGCAGATCCTGTAGCCAGGGTGCCTCCCAGATGGGCAACTCGGGCAGCGGCTCGGGCACCGCCGCGGGGACGAAGCTGGAATTGATCACATTCACGCTGTCTCCACGCTCGGCGTCGAAGCCCACCGCCTTCTTCACCAACTCGGTCATGCGCGCCAGTTCTTCCGGAGTGCGCTCGCTGCGGGTGACCGTGCCGTCCGCGGCCGTGCTCACCTTGTCGTCCACCACCACCGCCACCGACAGACGGCGCAGGCTGCCGTTGGCGTAGCGGGTGTGGCTGATGGTCTTGTCCACCTCATAGTTGCGGATCTCGCGGCGGCGGCTGCTGCTGGGCACGGCGGTGGCGGCCGCGCCACCCTGGCCCAGGGTCTCCGGCGCCGTGCCCCCGGCCGGTGGCTGGTTGCTCAGGGCACCGGGGATGCCGCCTTCCGCGGCACCGGTGGTGTTCTCCTCCGTGGCCTGGCTGGAGCGCAGGACGGGGTTGTCCGGGTTGTACAGCTCCTGGGTCTGCTCGGTGAGGGTGAAGTCGATGTCCGCCGCCACCTGTGCACGCAGGGCCGCGTCGCCGACCAACGGGCCGAGGATGCCCTTGATGCGATCGACATAGTTCTGTTCGAGCCGGTGGGTGTATTCGAACTGGGTGTTGCTCAGGGCCATTTCCTCGTCCTTGGCGCCCTTGGTGAGCAGCTCGCCCTTCTGGTCCACCACGGTGACGTTGTCGGTCTCCAGGTTGGGCACGCTGGAGGCCACCATGTGCACGATGGCGTCCACCTGGCCCGGCTCCAGCACCCGCCCCGGATAGAGATTGACCACCACCGAGGCGCGGGCCTTCTCCCGGTTGCGCACGAACACCGACTGACGCGGCACCGCCAG
Organism: Gammaproteobacteria bacterium; assembly: GCA_024762755.1. Classification (GTDB taxonomy): domain Bacteria; phylum Pseudomonadota; class Gammaproteobacteria; order SZUA-152; family SZUA-152; genus JANTGX01. The sequence goes on along the minus strand of JANTGX010000356.1, from coordinate 53 downwards.
GTGCACGCGGGCCGACTGCACGTTGCTGAGATTCTGCACGCTGCGCGCCAGTT
>JANTGX010000355.1 GCA_024762755.1 Gammaproteobacteria bacterium | reverse complement strand
AGGAACTACCGGCACAGCCCCAAGCCCCCCAGGCGAGACGCAACAAGAGGCGGACTGCCCAGGCCTGCCGAACCCTGTGGGAGCGGACCCTTGGGCCGCGAAGCCTTCCGTCACTCCCCCAAGGGATCCGCTTCCACGAAAGGGCCGAATCGTGCCCGCGAGGAACTACCGGCGCAGCCCCAAGCCCCCCAGGCGAGACGCAACAAGAGGCAGACTGCCCAGGCCTGCCGAACCCTGTGGGAGCGGACCCTTGGGCCGCGAAGCCTTCCGCCACCCCCCAAGGGATCCGCCCCACGGCAGGGCCTCAGATCCGGCGCAGGATGCTTTCCAGGCGGCGCCGCGACTTGGGCAGGGTGGCGTTGTAGTCGTCCGCATGGTGGTAGCCGATGGCCAGCGCCACCGCGCAGCGGTAGCCGCCCAGCTCCTCACGGAATTCCTCGTTGACCCGTTCGGTGTCGAGGCCCTCGATGGGCGTGGAGTCGATACGCAGCCGCGCCAGGGTATGCAGGGCATTGCCCAGGGCGATGTAGAGCTGGGCCTTGGTCCAGCAGCCGTTGTCGCCGTTCTCGTCGGTGTTCATCTCGGCGAAGACGAAGGCGCGAAAACCGTCCTCGCGGTCCTCGGGCTTGAGGCGACCGTCCTCGATGCCGTTGTCCACCACCTCGGCGTAGTCATCGCGCGTGTAGTGGGGATTGTGCGCGAGCAGGATCACCTGCGAGGCCTCCAGGGCGTGGGGCTGGTTGAACTGGAACTTCTCGGCGAAGGTGCCATGCAGACGGCGTTTGGCCGCGTCGCTGTCGATGAGCACGAAACGCCACGGCTGCGAATTGATGGAGGAGGGGGTCAGGCGCATGGCCTCGAGCAGCACCTGCAGATCCTCCTCGGCGACCTTGCGCGAGGGGTCGTACTTCTTGGTGGTGTAGCGCCAGCGGAGGTCCTCGATGATTTCGTGGGTCATGATCGATCCTCTTGTCGGTGAATGGGGACAGAAATCAGGAGGGTTTTCATGATAGCCGATACGAATTTGGCCATCTATTCGTGGTTGGTGGAGGAGGTCGCCGGGTCCGCCAAATAGCCGCTCCCACGAAAAAACGCGCCGTGGCCAGGGCTAATCCTCCAACTCCACCGGCAGGCCCGCCTGTCGCCATTCGGGAAATCCATCCTGCATCCGCCGGGCCTTGAGCCCCCTTTCGCGCAGCCTTGCGACCGCGTCGAAGGCCAGTACGCAATGTGGGCCTCGGCAGTAGGCGACGATTTCCTGTCGGGGGTCCAGATCCTGTAGATGCTGTTCCAGCTCCGCCAGCGGTACGTTGACCGCACCCGGCACGTGGCCGGCGGCGAATTCCTCCGGCGGGCGCACATCCAGCACCGTGACCAGGTCGTGTTTCACGCGTTCCAGCAGCTCGTCGCGGGGGATGGGTTCGAGGCTGTCCTTTACCGTCAGGTAGGTGTTCACCAGGCGCCCAACCTCGGCCACGTGGCGCTCGGCCACGGCGCGCAGGGCATCCAGAAGCGTAACGATGTCGTCGCCACTGAGTCGGTAGTAGACCTTCAGGCCGGCCTTGCGCGAGAGCACCAGCCCGGCCTGGCGGAGCTGCTGCAGGTGCTGCGAGGTGTTGGCGACGCTAAGCCCGGAGACCGTGGCCAGTTCGTCCACGCCGCGTTCGCCCTGGGCCAGGAACTCTAGCAATTCCAGTCGGTTGGCGTTGCTCAGGGCCTTGCCCACGCGGGCGAACTGGGCGAACAGCTCGTGCTTGAAGTCGCCGCTGCCGGGCGCCGGTTTGGGCGTGTCTGGTGAAGGTGAGGTTGACATGATTGGGATTCCCGCTATTCTTCTAATCAATAGATCAATTGAATACTTTATCTGTACTTGATTATAGCCTGCCATGCGCGCAGCGCCCAATCCCGCCAGGAGCCCCACAGAGATGACCTTCGACGACTTTGTTCTACACAACGAGGTTGCCCTTCGGCTCGGCTTCTTCTTCGGCGTCTTCGCCGTGATGGCGCTGTGGGAGGTGGCCGCCCCGCGCCGTGCCCTGAGCGTCTCCAAGGCCGTGCGCTGGGCCAACAATCTGGGCCTGGTGTTCCTCAACGGTGTCGTCCTGCGCCTGTTGTTCCCCGCCGCCGCCGTCGGCGTGGCCGCCTTCGCCGCCGAGCACGGCTGGGGGCTGCTCAATTATTACCCGTTGCCCTTTGCCTTGAGCGTGGTGTTGGCGGTGGTGGCGATGGATTTCGTCATCTACCTGCAACATGTGCTGGTGCATGCCGTGCCGGCCCTGTGGCGCCTGCACCGGGTGCACCACGCCGATCTCGACTACGACGTCACCACCGGCGCACGCTTCCACACCCTCGAGATCATCCTCTCCATGCTGATCAAGTTCGCCACCATCGTGGTGTTGGGCCCGCCGCTGGTGGCGGTGGTGATCTTCGAGGTGTTGCTCAACGCCATGGCCATGTTCAACCACGGCAACGTCAGCCTGCCGCGTGGCCTCGACCGGATCGTCCGTCTGTTCGTGGTTACCCCGGACATGCATCGCGTGCATCACTCGGTGGAGGACAACGAGGCCAACAG
>JANTGX010000354.1 GCA_024762755.1 Gammaproteobacteria bacterium | reverse complement strand
AAGGGCTGGTTGCGCGGCGACGACGAAACCCCCGGCAGCCTGGCCAGCCCCTTTTTGCAGTGGGTCTATCCCTGGCTGCAGATGCGTTACGCCGGGGACCTGCCGCAGGGTCTGGAGCCCGCTGATGGCGTCCTCGCCGGCCTGCTGGCCCGCCAAGCCCTGACTCGCGGCAGCTTCCGCAATGCCTCCGGCCTGGCCCTCGCAGGGGTGCAGGAGTTGCTCCCGCGCCTCTCGCGTGCGGATCAGTTCGCCCCCGTGGCCTCGGCCCCCAGCGACGCCTCGCCCGAGGCGCCGCTGATCGATCGCGTCTCCCTGCTGGGCCAGACGGCGTCCGGTTTCCAGCTGTTGTCGGACGTCACTCCCAGCAACGACCCCATCCGCCGCCAGGCCAGTATCGACCGCACCTTCGCCCTGGTGCTGCGCGCGGCGCGCGCCATCGGCGAGGAGTTCGTCTTCGAGCCCGCCGGCGAGGCCCTATGGGGTCGGGTGGAGCAGCGCCTCGGCGAGGTGCTGCGTGCCCTCCAGGCCGCCGGTGCCCTGGCCGGTCGACGGCCCGAGGAGGCCTATCAGGTGCGTTGTGATCGCACCACCATGAGCCAGCAGGACGTGGACGACGGCCGGGTCATCGCCCAGGCCTGGATCCGCCCGGCGGCCAGCATCGAGACCCTGCGCATCCAATTGTCCCTGGCCGCCGGCCAGGTATCGCTGACCAACCTGGGGAGGGCCGCGGCATGAGCAAACAGGGTGCCGATCCCCATGAGCCCCTGCACGGTTTCCGCTTTCAGGTGGACTTCCACGAGCGCCTGCTCGACAGCGCGGCGACGGGCAGCCCCGTGGCCCTGTGCAGCGGCGCCTTTGCCGAATGCAGTGGTCTGGAGGTGAGCATGGAGCCCAAGGTGATCAAGGAGGGCGGGCGCAACTGGGGGGCGGCCCAACGCATGGGCGCCATCAGTTTCGCCAGCGTGGTGCTGAAACGCGGCCTGACCCGCAGCGACCACCTCTGGACCTGGTTCAGCCTGGTGGGCGAAGGCGCCTATGCGCACCGCCTCGACGTCACCATCACCCAGTTCGACGCCGCCGGCAACGGGCTCTTCTCCTGGACCCTGCTGCAAGCGCTACCGGTGAAGTTCAAGGCGCCGGATCTCAACGCGCGCGCCAACGAGGTGGCCATCGAAGAACTGCACCTGGCCCACGAAGGTCTGGCACGCATCAAACCCCTGGTGAAACGTCTGGGAGGCGCGCAATGAAAGACGCCGAGAACAACAAGACCTCGACCGGCTGCAGCGACACCTTCTGCAAGGCCAGCTTCCAGGTACTGCCCGATGGCACGCCCTTCGCCGTCCATTTCAATCCGCAGACCCTGCAATACACCATCAGCAACACCCTGAAGAACACCGGCTCCGGCAACGCCACCAAGCAATACGTCGACAAGAGCACGGGCAAGCTGACCCTGGACCTGATCTACGACACCACCCACAGCGGCAAGGACGTGCGCCGGGACACCCTGCAGGTGGCCCGTCTCATGGAGCCCAAGGGCAAGAACAAAAAGAAGAAGACCCCGCCACAGGTGAAATTCGACTGGGGCCTGTTCACCTTCACCGGCATGCTGGAGGGCTACAAGGAGACCATCGACTTCTTCTCCGCCGATGGTGTACCCCTGCGTGCCTCGGTCAACCTCACCCTGGCCAGTCAGGACAAGGTCTTCGAGGGCGGCACCGACAACCGCAGCGCACGCGGCATCACGGGGCCGGACAGCACCGGCAAGAAGGACAGCGAGACGGCGGTCGAGGCCGAGCTGCCGCCGAAGAAAGACGGTCGCGGCGTCAGCGTCCTGGCCGAGCGCCTGGGGGATCCCCGCCTGGCGCGGGACCTGGCCAAGGCCAACGGGGAAGAGAACATGCGCTTCCCGCGCAAGAACAGCCTGAGCGTGGATGAAGACACCGCTAGCAGCCCGCCTCAGGGCCTCACCGCCCAGCGCCCGACGCCCGGCGCCGAGGCCGACAAGGCGGCGGCGAAAAACGCCTTTTCCGGCCTGCGCAGCCGCCCATCGTCGGCGGCTGCGCGCACGCCGGACACCAGCCGCCTGCGCCAGTCCGTGGAGAGCGCCGAGGCAGACACGCAGAGCCCCGGCGCCTTCGCCGACGACGGACGGGCGCGCTCCTCTGCCAGCGGTAGCCAACGCACGGACGTGGGACGTCCAGGCAACCTCGCCTCACGGCTCGAATTCGATGGAGGTCAATGATGGGCGTCATCTTCGATGAAGTGGTCACCCAAGTGGCGGCACCGCCGGTGGCCAGTCCGCAGACGGAAAACGCGAGCGAGGAACCTGGCCAGGCGAGTCCGGCCGAGCTGCAGCGGCGGCAGTGGTTGCGCGAGCACGCCAACGACACCCGTCGCCGCGCACGCCTGGAGGCCGACTGATGAGCGTCAGCCCCCTCGAGCGTCCGGCCGTCTCCAATCCGCGGCCGCAGGTGAGCATCGACGGCCAGCAGGTCGAGGCGGTGGACGAACTGCTCCTGGCCATGGAGATGCGCGAACAGGAGGGCGGCCTCGCCGGTCTCGAACTGCGCCTGA
>JANTGX010000353.1 GCA_024762755.1 Gammaproteobacteria bacterium | reverse complement strand
GGCGCGAAAGCTGGGCCAGCGCCAGTGGATGGCCAGGCTGGCGGCAACGGCGCAGAGCAGGTAGGCGATGCCGGTGGCGACGAACAGCCGGGGGTCGTGGCTGCCCAGCTGGGGCAGGTCGATGCGCTCCAGATAGTGCGAGGCGATGAACAGACCGGCGAGCAGGATGCGATACAGGTTGAGAAAACGCAGCGGACGCCAGACGCCCTCACTGTGCGTATCGTGCTCGCCGTTCATGGCGCCGGCTCGGCCCCGCGGGCGGCATCGGCCAGCGGCCAGGTGGGGTCTTGGCGGCGCGCCGATGGGCGAGTGTGCATGGGCTGGCGGGTGCGGGTGAGGCGGGCGGGAGGGCAGGGCATGCGTCGATTATAGGAAGCCCCGGGGCGTTGGGGAACCGTCGGCGGTAAAAGCCCCCTGTGCTATCGTTTCGGTCGGCCATGACGGGAGGCGGGGATGCCGGGAAAGACACTCAAAGTATTGGTGGTGGACGACACCGAGGCCAATCTCGGCTTGTTCAGCAAGTTCATCGGCCGCCAGGGGCACCGCTGCCTGTGCGCCCGCGACGGCGCCGAGGCGGTGGCCCTGTTCCAGAGCGAGCGGCCCGACTTGGTGCTGATGGACGTGATGATGCCCGGCATGGATGGCTATGAGGCCACCCGGCGCATCCGCGCGCTGTGTGACGAACGCTGGGTGCCGATCATCTTCATGAGCGCCAAGGTGGAGGTCGACGACCAGGTGCTCGGCCTCGAGGCGGGGGGCGACGACTACCTGACCAAGCCCGTCAACCTGAAGATACTCGCCGCCAAGATCACCGCCATGCAGCGCATCGCCGAGATGCAGCAGGCCCTGGAGGAGACCGCGGCGGTGCTGCAGCGCTACCGCGACGAGGCCGAGGACGAGATGCGCCTGGCCACGCGACTGATGGCGCGCATTACCCGCAGCAGCAGCCTGGCCGATCCGCTGCTCAACGTCTGGACCCTGCCCGCCGTGCACCTGAGCGGCGACCTGGTGGCCGCCGCGCGGCCCTGCGACCAGCGACTCTACGTCCTGCTCGCCGACGCCACCGGCCACGGGCTGTCGGCGGCGCTGATGCAGATGCCGGTATCGCAGACCTTCTATGCCATGGCCGAGGCCGGCCACACCGTGGCCAGCATGGCCTGCGCCATCAACCGCCAACTGCGCGCACTCATGCCGCGCGACCGCTTCGTCGCCGCCACCCTGGTCTCACTGGATCTGCACAATCGTCTGTTCGAGGTCTGGAACGGCGGCAACCCCGAGGCCCAGCTGCGCGGAGAGGGCGGTGAACTGCTGCACGCCTTCGCCCCCCACGCGGCGCCCCTGGGCATCCTCCCCGAGGAGGACTTCGAGGCCGCCACCGAGGTCTTCATCGCCCCGCCGGGCAGCGAACTGCTCATCCATTCCGATGGTGTGCCCGACGCCGACGATGCCGGCGGTCGGCTGTTTGGCGAGGAGGGCGTCGAACAGGCCCTCGCCGCGGCGCACGCGGCCAGCCCCAGCGAGGCGCTGGTCGACGCCCTCAGCCGTCATCTCGACGGGCGCCGCGGACAGGACGACATCAGCGTGGTGGGCGTGCATTGCCCTTGAGGATGCGTGAGCGGGGGCGCCCGGCGTCTCAGCCCGAGGCCAGACGATGCGCCCGCCGGGTGGTCTCCGGCAGCCGGTAGCGAGTGGTGCAGCGCAGGGTGTAGTCGATGGCCGTTGCCAGGCCGACACGGTGGCCGGGGGAGACGAACAGCGGGCGCACGTTGTCGCGCGTGCGCAGCACGGCACCGATCACCTCGCCGTGGTCGCGCAGGGGCGTCCAATCCCCCTTGTGCGGTCCCGGCTCCTCGTATTCACCGATCAGCCGCGACTTGGCGACGCCGATGGTCGGCAGGTCCAGCAGCACGCCCAGGTGGCTGGCGATGCCCAGGCGACGCGGGTGGGCGATGCCCTGACCGTCGCACAGGATCAGGTCCGGGGTCGTCTCGAGGGCTCGGAGGGCATCGAGCAGGGCCGGGATCTCGCGGAAGGAGAGGTAGCCTGGAATGTAGGGGAAGCGGGTGGGTTGGCGGGCGATGGCCTCGTCCACCGGCTCCAGTGCGGGGAAAGAGAGCACCGCCACCGCGGCACGGGTCACCCGGCCCCGCTCCTCGAAGCCCACATCGACGCCCGCCACGTGACGCACCGGACCCAATTGGTCCTGCGTGATCACCCGCTCGCGCAACTGCTCCTGCAGGGCGCGGGCCTCGGCGACGTTCTCGGGCCAGGCGGGGATCGGTGGTATCTGCATGGTTTGGCTATGAGTCGATGGGGGAAGGCCGGCATGCTCGAGCCAGGATGCTCGAAAAGGACGGTCTGACGAGGAGAATCGGAATCGGTTGCGAGATCAAAATGGTCGGCGTGAGAGGATTTGAACCTCCGACCCCTTCCTCCCGAAGGAAGTGCGCTACCAGGCTGCGCTACACGCCGAATGTGATCGAGCTGACTAAAATGGTCGAACGAAGGAAAAGCTAGAATGTGCGGCTGACGGCGAAGTCCGCGAGGGTCTTGAGCGCGTCGGCATAGGGAGAGGGCGGCATG
>JANTGX010000352.1 GCA_024762755.1 Gammaproteobacteria bacterium | reverse complement strand
GGATGCAGGCCGACTGATTCGTAGAGAACTCGAAGATTGAGGCGCTAGCGACCAACGAGTAAACGGACAGCGCGCTCAATGCAGCGTGGGGGTATCGCCGCCGTGCACACCGCGTTGGGCCAGTTCCTCCGGCGTTGCATCGCGGATGCCGACCACGGTGACGTGGAAGGTGATGGTCTTGCCGGCGAAGGGGTGATTGCCGTCGATGGTGATCTTGCCGTCTTCGATCTTGGTCACCGTCATCTCCATGGATTCGCCGCTCTCGTTCTCGAAGGTCGGCCGGGCGCCGATGACGCGGAACTCGGGCGGTGCATTCTCCAGGTCGTCGACGAAGATCAGCGCCGGGTCGGGCTGGCCGAAGGCTTCCTCCGGTGACAGGGTCACGTCCACCGAATCCCCCACCTGCTTGCCCTCCAAGGCCTGTTCCACCTGCGGAAACAGGCGACCATCCACGCCGTGCAGGTAGTCCACGGGCACATCGGACTGCTCCACGACCTGCCCCTGGTCATCGAGGATGCTGTAGGTCACGGAGACGACTTTGTTCTTTTCGACTTTCTGTGTCATGGCCTCTTCCATCGCTGTGTGAGTAGTGAATTTTTCTGCGCGATACCTTAGCACACAGACTCCTAGCGCTCCGTATGGGACGGCTTGGCCGCGCCCTCCTTCACGTCCCGCGCGCAGCGGAAACCAAAACTCTCGTTCTTGACCTTGGTGGCGAAGAAGGCGCGATTGAACGTCGGTGCCGAGATCCCGCAGCGGTAGAAGGCGCAGTCGAACCAGGATCCCCCCTTGAGCACCTTGTAGCGCGTCCCGTAGCTCTCCGAGGGCGTGGTATTGCCGGGATAGGGCTGATACCAGGAGGCAGTCCACTCCCAGACATTGCCCGACATGTCGTAGGCGCCATAGGGGCTGACGCCACCGGCGAAGGCGCCCACCGGGGTGGTGTCACCGAAGCGGCCGATGGCCGACCAGCGCAGCGGGGTGTTGGCGCGGGCGATGTCGAAGTCGTTGCCCCAGGGGTAGGTACGTCCGTCGGTGCCACGCGTCGCCTTTTCCCATTCCGCCTCCGTCGGCAGGCGCTTGCCGGCCCAGCGGCAGTAGGCATCGGCATCCTTCCAGCTCACGTGGGTCACCGGGTGGTCGGCCTTGCCCCCGGGAAAGGTGCGGTTGCGCCAGTGGCTGGGCGAGCGCCGATGGGTGGCCTCGTTGAATTTCTGATATTGCAGATTGGTGACCTCGAACTGGTCGATGTCGAAGCTGTCGAGCCACACACGGTGCTGCGGACCCTCGTCCGGCAGGCGCTCGTCACTGCCCATGATGAACTCCCCCGCCGGCACCCGCACCATGGCATTGGGCGCATCGCCCAGGCGGGACTCCATGGGATAGAGCGGAAAGCGCATGCCGATATGGGGCGATACCGGCGTGACGGCCGTCTGCTCATCACCCGGCAGGGCCTTCAACGGTTCGCCGCCATGACGGCCCTGCTCGTGGCAACCGTGGCAAGTGCCGATGGTGGCATCGAGCACCTGCTCCAGCTCCTTGCGATCCTGGTGGCAACGCAGGCAGAGGCCGCCGGAATGCATGTATCCCCCGGCCTCGCCAGGTGCACCGGCGTATGCGCCCAGGGAGGCGAGGGCCAGCATGCCGCCCAGCAGGGCGCGGCTCAGGAAAGGCAGGTGGCGCATGGTTCAATCATCCTCGTGCAAGACGAATCGGAGGCCGGGCTCGTGGCCTGCCGCGGCATACTCGCAGGCCACCCAAAGATCCGCGACGGCCAACAACTGGTCGTCGAGGAACACCAAGGGCAGGCGTTCGCGGCGCCAGGGCGGGATACCCGCCTCCTGCAGCAGGGTCTTGAGGCGGTGATGACCGCCCCGACCGGCGATGCACAACCGCTCGCCGCCGCGGCGAAAGCGCACCTGCAGGACCCGCCCCTGCACATGCCGCAGGGCCACCCCTGCGCCCTCTGCGGGTCTCGCCTCCAGTCTACCGACTCCGGCCAGATCGAGGGGTTCCGTGGCCGACCAGGCAGACACCGGCGGGGCCCCCAGAGGTGCCAGCGGCGCGCCCAGATGGAGGGCATCGCGGTAGCGCCGGGCTTCGGCACCCGGCCAGCAGAGATGGGGTCGCGCGTCGGCGGCGGCGCACACCACCGTCTGCCACAGCTGTGCGAGCTGGGCCTCACTGGGCAACGGCAGCCCACGGACATGGATCCAGTGATGGAGCGCATTGCGCGCGCGCCGCTCACCCAGTGCCCGCAGGCCATCCACCGACAGCCCCCCGGCCGGCAGGCGCAGGGTCGCCAGGTCCGCCTCGGCCAGTTCGCTCAGCAGCGCATCGGCCTCGGCACAACGCCGGGCGCTGCGTGAGAGGGTCTGGGCCAGCGCCGGATAGCGCCCGTGCAGGGGGGGCAGGATGTCGTGGCGGAGGAAGTTGCGCGCCGGACCGGTGTCGGCATTGCTCTCGTCCTCCTGCCAGCGCAGGCCCCGCGCCTCGGCGTGGGCGCGCAGCGCTGCGCGGTCCAGGTGCAGCAGCGGCCGCGCATGCCAGCCGGCGGCGAAGGGGCGCAGCGCCGGCATGGCCGCCAGTCCGCGCGGACCGG
>JANTGX010000351.1 GCA_024762755.1 Gammaproteobacteria bacterium | reverse complement strand
GGCGCGGAACTCGTCGGTGAAGTCGTCGATGTGCAGTTCGTAGACGGTCAGGTCGCGCAGGGGGCGGCGACCGCCGGCCAGCGGGGCGACGATGTTGTCCGCCGGGCGGCTGCCGCCGATGACGAAGGCGGCGTTCTGATGCTCGCGCCCGCCGTAGCGGGTCAAGGGATCACTGACGATACGCGTGCTGCCGTCATCGAAGGTGACCCGATACTTGTACTCGTAGAAACCGGCCGGCAGTTCCGCCTCCGTCCGACCGCGCCAGAAGGTGCCCTCGGCCTGCTCCGTGCGATACAGCGGCAGGGCCGTCGCCGGGTCCCAGGCCGCGCCCCCGGGCAGTGCCGCCTGAAAGTCGCCATAGGCCTGGATACTGCTGACGTGGGGATCGAAACCCGGCGGGAAGAACACCCCAAAGGCCACCGCCCCCCGTTCGCGGTCGTCGCCCACCTGCCATGCTCCCAGCCGTTCCTGCATATAGAACATGTCGCTCCCTCCTTACACGTTATACCCAGAGTGTAGTCCCGGCCCGATGGCCGGCAAGCGGGGGAAACCCTGCACGCACTCGGTACCGAGCCATGCCAAATGAGGATGAGGGGCAATCCCTTTCCCTATCGGTCCAGGGATCGCATGACTGCCCTGCGACTCCGGATCGGGATCAGCTGGTGAGCACCTCCGCCGTGCGGTCCGTGGCCGGCGCCTCGGCCGCGTGGCGCTGGCGCAGTATCCGGCAGGCCTCCACCATGTTGGCCAGGGCCGGTTCCACCTCCTCCCAGCGACGGGTCTTGAGGCCGCAGTCGGGATTGACCCACAGGCGTGCGGCGGGGATGCGCCGAGCGGCCTGCTCCATGAGGTACACCATCTGCTCCACCGTGGGGATATTGGGTGAGTGGATGTCGTACACGCCGGGGCCGATCTCGTTGGGGTATTCGAAATCCACGAAGGCATCCAGCAGTTCCATGTCCGAGCGCGAGGTCTCGATGGTGATGACGTCGGCGTCCATGGCGGCGATGGACTGGATGATGTCGTTGAATTCCGAATAGCACATGTGGGTGTGGATCTGGGTCTCGTCGGCCACTCCGGCGGCGCTCAGGCGGAAGCTGTCCACCGCCCAGCGCAGGTAGTCGCGCCACGCCGCCTGGCGCAGCGGCAGACCCTCGCGCAGAGCGGCCTCGTCGATCTGGATCACGCGGATGCCGGCGGCCTCCAGGTCGAGCACCTCGTCGCGCAGGGCCAGGGCGATCTGCCGGCAGGTATCGGCGCGCGGCTGGTCGTCGCGCACGAAGGACCAATTGAGGATGGTCACCGGGCCGGTGAGCATGCCCTTCATGGGCTTTTCGGTGAGCGACTGGGCGTACTCGGCCCAGGCCACAGTCATGGGTGCGGGGCGCGAGACGTCGCCATAGATGATGGGCGGCTTGACGCAACGGGAGCCGTAGGACTGCACCCAGCCGAAGCGGGTGAAGGCGAAGCCGTCGAGCTGTTCACCGAAGTATTCCACCATATCGTTGCGTTCGGCTTCACCGTGCACCAGCACGTCCAGGCCGAGCCGCTCCTGCCGTTCGACGCAGTGGCGGATCTCGCGGCTCATGGCGGCGGCATAGGCCGTTTCCGGCAACCGGCCCTCGCGGAAGGCGCGGCGGGTCTGGCGGATCTCCGCGGTCTGCGGAAAGGAGCCGATGGTGGTGCTGGGGAACAACGGCAGCGAGAGCCAAGCGCGCTGCTGCACGGCGCGCTCGGCATAGGCCGACTGGCGCGTCAGCATGGTGGGCGTGACGGCCGCCAGCCGTTCGGCCACCGCGGGGCGGTGGATGCGCGTCGAGCGGCGGCGCGCCGCCAGGGCCTCGCGCGCCTGGGCCAGGGGCTCGGCCACGGCGTCCTCGCCCTCGTCCAGGGCGCGCCGCAGCAGGGCCAACTCGTGCAACTTCTGACGCGCAAAGGCCAGCCAGTCGCGCAGTTCGGCGTCCAGCTCCTCCTCGGCCGAGAGGTCCACGGGCACGTGTAACAGGGAACACGAGGGCGCCAGCCAGAGCCGCTCGGCGAAGCGCTCGCGCAACGGCTGCAGGCGCGCGAGGATGGCATCGAGGTCGCTGCGCCAGACGTTGCGGCCGTCGACCACGCCCAGCGACAGCACCTTGTGGGGCGGGAAGCGACAGACGATGGCGTCGATCTCGGCGGCACCCCGCACGCCATCCACGTGCAGGCCGTCCACCGGCAGGTTCACGGCGAGGCTCTGATTGCCCTGCAGTTCGCCGAAATAGACGCTGAGCAACTTCTTCGGCCCACCCTGCAGGGTGTGGTAGGCACGCTCGAAGGCCACCTGCCAGGCGATGGGCAGGTCGAGGGCGAGGATGGGCTCGTCCAGCTGCACCCAGGTCACGCCCTGCGCCTGCAGACGCTGCAGGATCTCCGCATACACCGGCAGCAGATCGTGCAGGCAGTCGAGACGATCGAACGCCTCGCCCTTGACCTTGGCCAGCCACAGATAGGTGAGTGGCCCCAGGAGCACCGGCTTGGCGCGATGGCCCAGGGCCTGCGCCTCGGCCACCTCGTCGAACAGCTTGCTCGAGGCGAGGCGGAAACCCTGCCCGGCCTGCAGTTCGGGCACC
>JANTGX010000350.1 GCA_024762755.1 Gammaproteobacteria bacterium | reverse complement strand
CCTACCGGCGGAAGCTCTATGCCATGGGGCGCCGGCTCGGCGCCAATCAGGCGCGGGTCGAGGCCATGCTCGGTGGCCAGCGGGTGGCCCTGCCGGAGCCGGGCTATCGCAGTGAAGAGGATTTCATCACCGATCTGCTGATGATCCGCGAATCACTGATCAGCCATGGCGACGAGGTGGCGGCCGACGAGGACCTGCTCGATCTGTGGCGTCTGGCGCGCACCTTCGGTTTCTATCTCTCCCAACTGGACATCCGCCAGGAATCCACCGTGCACACCGAGACTCTGGCCGAGGTGCTTCGGGTCACCGGCATTGAAGAGGATTTTGCCGCGCTGGACGAGGGCGCGCGCATCAACCGTCTGGTGAAGGTGTTGGAGGAACCGCCTCAACTGGCCCGCCGTGAGGACCTGGGCGACATGAGCCGCGAGGTGCTGGCGGTGTTCGACCTGATCGGCGAGATGCGCCGCGAGGTCAGTCCCCATGCCGTCAGCCGCTACGTCATCTCCATGGCCCACAGTGCCTCAGACGTGTTGACGGTGATGGCCCTGGCGGCGCTCACCGGCCTGGTGGGGCGGCGCGATGGCGAATGGTTCTGCCACCTCGGGGTGTCGCCCCTGTTCGAGACCATCGAGGATCTGGCCCACGTCGAGTCGGTGATGAAGCGGCTGCTGGACGAGCCGGTCTACCGAGAACTGCTGGCGGCCCACGGCAACCGCCAGGAGGTGATGCTGGGATACTCGGACTCGGCCAAGGACGGTGGCATTGTCGCCTCCGCCTGGAATCTCTACCAGGCCCAGCAGCGTATCATTGCCATCGGCAATGCCCGTGGCGTGCGCATCCGCCTGTTCCACGGTCGCGGTGGCACCATCGGCCGCGGCGGCGGCCCCACCCACGAGGCAATCCTCTCCCAGCCGGCCGGTACCGTGCAGGGGCAGATCAAGTTCACCGAGCAGGGCGAGGTGCTGTCCTACAAGTACAGCAACCCCGAGACTGCCACCTACGAACTGACCATGGGACTGACCGGTCTGATCCAGGCCAGCCGTGGCCTGATCGAGACCCCGCCGGAGGATGCCCCGGTGCGGGCCGAGACCATGAACGCCCTGGCCGGCATCGGCGAACGGCACTACCGCGAGCTGACGGAACAGACGCCGGGCTTTCTCGACTACTTCTACGAGGCCACGCCGGTGACCGAGATCGCCCAGATGAACATCGGCTCCCGCCCCTCCCACCGAGCCAAGGGCGACCGTTCGAAGTCATCGGTGCGGGCCATCGCCTGGGTGTTCGGCTGGGCGCAGTCGCGCCAGACCCTGCCTGCCTGGTACGGGCTCGGTACTGCCCTGCAGGAATGGCGCAACGGCGACCCGCAGCGCCTGCAGCAGCTGCGCCAGCTCTACAAGGACTGGCCGTTCTTCCGCGCCCTGCTGTCCAACACCCAAATGGCGCTGGTCAAGACCGACCTGAAGATCGCCGAGGAATACGCCGGGCTCACTGAGGATCCAGAAGTGGGGCGGACGGTCTACGCCATGATCAGGGACGAGTACCTGCGGGCCCGAGACGAGATCCTGACCATTGCCGGTGTCGACGAGTTGCTGGACGAGAATCCCCTGCTGAAACAGTCGCTGGCACGGCGCGCGCCCTACCTCGACCCCCTCAACCACATCCAGCTTGAGCTGATCCAGCGCTACCGCTCGGAACAGCTGCCGGAGGCGGTGCGCGAGGAGAACCTCGACCCCCTGCTGCGCTCCATCAATGCCATCGCCGCCGGCATGCGCAATACCGGCTAAGAAAGCACCGGGCCAGGGAGGGCGTCGGCTGGCAGCACACGGGGTTTCCGTACTAGAGTGATCGCGGTGACCATCGGCAGGGTTCAAGGAGGGGCAGGTGTCTGCACAGCGTATTCCCGGGACTGTCTTCGTCTGGCTGTCCGGCCTTCTTCTGCTCTTCACTGCCTGTGGTGTTCAGGCGCGCCTGCCGGAGAACCTGCCGCCGGCACTGCAGCCCTGGGTCGACTGGGTGCTGGCAAACAGCCCCGAGCACAGCTGCCCCTTCCTCTATACCGGTGCCGGGCGCAGTTGTGCCTGGCCCTCGCGCCTGTCTCTCGAGGTCGACCCGGCGGGCGGCCGCTTCTCCCAGCAGTGGCGCATCTACCGTGAGGGCTGGCTGACCCTGCCGGGCGGCCACGGCCAGTGGCCGCTGCAGGTGACGGCCAATGGCGAGGCCGTGGCCGTGACTGCCCACGAGGGTGCCCCGGCGGTCTACCTGCCCGCCGGCGAGTACGAGCTGGCGGGGCGTTTCGAATGGAACGACCTGCCCAAGTCCCTGCCGCTGCCGGCGGCCGTGGGGCTGGTCGAGCTGGTGGTGGCCGGCAGGCCGGTGGCCTTCCCGGTGATCGATCCGGCCAACGGCATGCTGTGGATCCAGAAGGTGCGGCCGGGAGATGAAGCGGGCCGGCTGGAGGATCGTCTGCAGGTGCAGCGTTTCAGGCGGATCCTGGATGATCTGCCGATGCTGGTGGAGACCCGCCTGCGGCTGCAGGTCTCGGGGCGCCAGCGGGAGGTGCTGATCGATCACCCCATGCTGGCCGGCGCCATCCCGCTGCGGGTCGAC
>JANTGX010000349.1 GCA_024762755.1 Gammaproteobacteria bacterium | reverse complement strand
GGCGAGTTCCCGCTCACCCATACCGTCGAACAGGCTGCGCCGGATGTCGTCCAGCAGGGCGGTCTGGTCGACATCGCTCAGCCCCTCGCAGGCCTCGGCCACCGCCAGTTCCAGCTCACCGGCGTGGAGTTCCCGGCGGCTGCCGTCCGTGGCAGTGATCCGCAGGGGGGGCTGCTCGCTCGCCGCCGGCGGTTCCGTCGCCTGCTGGCTGAGGCGCTCGCGGGCGCGCTCTTCCCGATACAGCACGTAGGCCCGCGCGATCTTGTGCTGGCCGGCACGCATCAAGGCCAGCTCGACCTGATCCTGGATCGCCTCGATGTGCACCGAGCCGCCATCGGGCAGGCGGCGGAACAGGGCCTCGACGATCTGCCCGCAGAGCTGCTGCACGATCTCGTGGATGCGCCGCGAGGCGGCGGCCTGGCCCCCCTCGACGGCGAGAAAGGCCTTGGTCAGGGCGATCTCGATCTTGGCCGGATCGAAGGCGGTGAGGCTGCCGTTGCGGCGGATCACCTCATAGCCGGCGAAACGCTGGGTCTGCGGACCCGTGCCCTCGGTCAGATCGAATCCGCTGGGCGGTTGGGCGGTGGCGGTGGCCTGAGGCCGGTTGTGTTCGGTGTGCATGAATCCCCCTGAGATCGTTCGGGGGCCGCGCAGACAGGAGGGAGAGAAGACCACGGACCGACGGCCAGCGGCAGACACCCTCAGACCTTGACGCGAGGCCCGGGTTGGGCCCACGTCGCACCCTCGGCAGCGGGCTGGGATCAGACGCCTTCTCGGCGTGGGTTCGATCGCCAGCCCGGCGGGAGATTCGCGGGCCATGACTCACTTCGGCAGGTATTCGGACTCGGCGGATTCAGCGTTGCCATACCGTTGCGCGACAGTCCCGGATTCTCACCGGGTTCCCCTGCGGACCACCTCATGTGGTGGTCGTGTCGAAGTGCGGGCTCAATATATTGGGTCTCTGCGGGTTTTGCAAGGGGCCAGCCTCCCCCCACTGAAGGGCCTCAATCGGTGCGTTCGGCATCCTGTTCGCGGGCCATGGCGAGAAAGGCGTGGAGAAAATCCAGGTCTTCGTCGGCGCGCCGGATGGCGCCGTACAGGGTGCCCCGCAGTCCTTCCTCGCCCAGCGGCCGACTGGCCAGGCCGTGGCGTGTATCGGCCGCCAGTACCCAGTCTGGCAGCACCGCCACGCCGCGGCCGCTGGCCACCAGGAGCAGGATGACGGCGGTCAGTTCGGCCTGGCGGATCTCCGCCGGCTCGACCCCGGCGGGCTGCAGAAAGTGCTTGAAGACGTCCAGCCGCTGACGTTGTACGGGGTAGGTGATGAGGGTCTCGGCGGCGAGGTCCTGCGGCTGGATCAGGGGCTTGTCCGCCAGGGCGTGCGCGGGGGAGACCACCAGCCGGGCCTGGTAGGCGAACAGCGGGTGAAAGGCCACGTCGGGCAGCGCCTCGGGGTCGGAGGAGACGACCAGATCCACCTCGCCGCGTTGCAGGGCGGGCAGGGGGTCGAAGCTGTGGCCCAGGCGGATATCCACCTCCACCCCCGGCCAGTCCTGGCGAAAGCGTTCCAGCACCGGCAGCAGCCACTCGTAGCAGGCGTGGCACTCGATGGCGATGTGCAGGCGGCCGCTGTCGCCGCTGGCCAGGCGTCGCAACTCGCCCTCGGCCGCCGTCACCTCGGGCAACACGCGCCGTGACAGGCTGAGCAGTCGCTGGCCGGCGGGGGTGAGGCGCAGGGGCTTGGCATTGCGCAGATAGAGGGCGATGCCGAAGTGGTGTTCCATGGCGCGAATCTGGTGGGAGAGGGCGGAGGGAGTGATGTGCAGACGCTCGGCGGCACGCGTCAGATTACCCTCGCGGTGGATCATTTCGATGCTGCGGAGTTGGCGTAGCTCGAGAAACATGGCAAAAATCATTCATCCAATAGTGAAAATAATGAAATTTACTCAAGCATAGGTGCTCCGCATACTGCCTGGCAATTCCATTGCACGCACAGGAGAGCCTCCATGACCACCCTTCACAACCTCGGTTTCCCCCGCATCGGCCCGCGCCGCGAACTCAAACAGGCCCTGGAGGCCCATTGGCGGGGCGAGCTGGACGAGGCCGGCCTGCAGGCGGTGGCCCGCGAGCTGCGCCAGCAGAATTGGCGCTGGCAGGCGGAGCAGGGCATGGACCTGATCCCGGTGGGCGACTTCTCCCTCTACGATCAGGTGTTGGATACCTCGGCCCTGCTCGGCGTGGTGCCGCCGCGTTTCGGCTGGGACGCCGAGCAGGTGGATCTGGCCACCTATTTCCGCATGGCCCGAGGCCGGGCGAGTGACGGCAGCGCCTTCCAGGCCTGCGAGATGACCAAGTGGTTCGATACCAACTATCACTACCTGGTGCCCGAACTGCAGGCCGGGCAGGGTTTCCGCCTCGCCTCGAGCAAGCTGTTCGACGAGGTGGCCGAGGCGCAGGCCCTCGGCCATCGCGCCAAGCCGGTGCTCCTGGGGCCGCTCACCTATCTGTGGCTGGCCAAGGTCAAGGGCGAGGCGTTCGATCGTCTCGACTGCCTGCACGACCTGCTGCCGGTGTACACGGAGATCCTGCAGCGTTTGCAGGCGCAGGG
>JANTGX010000348.1 GCA_024762755.1 Gammaproteobacteria bacterium | reverse complement strand
CGTTACGGTCAGTGGTATCAGCAATGGCGGCACGGAAACAAGTACAGGGGTAGTGGTGTGGAGTGTTGGAACGGTGAATGCGGGGGACGCCGTGCATCGTGAAATCACCGTGGACGCCGATGGCGTCTCTGCGGGCGAAAGTCTCGCGCTGGTTGCTGAACTGACCCACGATGGCGGACAAGAAGTCGATAACCGCAGCGAGTATGCCATATCGGTTGCCAACAGCGGGGGGCCCGCTTCACTGATCGATGTCGCCATCTCTGCAACCCCGCAGCCCGTCGCAGCCAGTGGAGTGCTGGCTTACACCATTACGCTGACCAATGGTTATGGACTTCCCATCGATGATGTTGCTGTTCTCCTCCGGGTACCCAAAGGGTGGTCCTTCTCCTGGCGCAACGATGCGGAGCCTGATGTCTCTACCGGCTGCACGACCTGTATCGAGACCTACGAGCCGACCTGGAATCTGGGCACCATGGCGGCTGGCGCCAGCCAGACCATCACCATCAACGCCACTGTGGACGCGACGGTTGGCAACGGCATGCTGATAACGGTACCGGTGCGTGTGATGGCTACGCAGTCGAAGGACACGATCGACCTGCGGCATACCACGGCGGTCAGCAACTGATGGCCGTGCTCAGTCCATGCAGGGCGGAGACGACCTGCATGGATTGGATTTTCCTGACGGGGTCAGATTAATCGTCGGGTAGATTCATTCGAGCCTTTTCCGCCAATGTCAGCGAGGTGATTCCTTCGGGGGCACCTCGCTTTTTTCTGTGTGCAGGAAACATGCGCGCCGACGATCCCTCCATGCGGATGGCCGAGCTGTTCCGCCCCTCTACCACCTGAACCGAACCCTTTGCTTCGGCATTAGCCGATGTTCCGGTTGCGGCGAAAGGATCTCGCACGGTCCTGCCATTCCCCAGCGGAGCGATCCAGCACCAATTCCAGAAGATAGCCGTCCGAATCACGCAGGTAGAAGCCGTGGCTGATGGTGTGGTCGACGATGGGACTGACCGGCTAGCTGTGATCTTTTGCCCGAGCCAAGCTGCGCACAAGCAGGGTGCAGTGATTGAGGCGAAAGAGGCTCATGCCACGCTGCGCTCGTCCGCGGGCGCCGGCAGGAAATCGACCACCGGCCCTTTGGGCACCAGACCGCTGGGGTTGAGGGCGCGGATGGAGTAGTAGCCCTGCTTGATGTGGTCGATGTCGATGGTCTCGGCTATGCCGGGGATGGCGGCGATGCGCCTCACATAGGCGGAGACATTGGGGTAATCGCTGACGCGGGCCAGATTGGTCTTGAACAGGCCGTGGTAGGCCACGTCGAAACGCACCAGGGTGACGAAGGCGCGGATGTCGGCCTCGGTGAGTTGGTCGCCCACCAGGTAGTGGCGACTGGCAAGCCGCGATTCGAGGAAGGCCAGGCTGTCGAAGACCTCCTCGACGGCCTCCTCATGGGCGGCCTGGCTGGTGGCGAAGCCGGCGCGGTAGACGCCATTGTTGAAGCGCTCGTAGAGGCGCTGGTTGACCTTGTCGATCTCCGCGTGCAGGGGCGCGGGGTAGAGCTCGATGCGCGGGTCGGCGAGCTCGCCGAAGCCGCTGTCGAACATGCGCACGATGTCGGCGGATTCGTTGTTGACGATGGTATGGCGCTGCCTGTCCCAGAGTATGGGCACCGTGACCTGGCCGGTATAGTCGGGCATGGCGCGGGTGTAGAGCTGGTGGACGTACTGAAACCCGTACAGCGGGTCCGGCTGCGCACCGGGGTAGTCGCCGAAGGCCCAGCACTGCTCGCCGAGGAAGGGCTCCACCACGGTGACGGAGACCACCGATTCCAGTTTCTTCAGCTTACGCGCCATCAGGGTGCGGCAGGCCCAGGGGCAGATGAGGGCGACGTAGAGATGGTAGCGCCCGGCCTCGGCCTTGAAGCCGCCCTCGCCACTGGGGCCGGGCCTGCCGTCCGGGGTGATCCAGTAGCGGAAGCGCGAGTCCTGGCGCAGGAAACGACCCTCCTCGTCACGGGCCTGTATGGGATCGAACTCCCCGACCCATTTTCCGTTGATCATCATGTTTTCTCTCCTCGTTCCGGATGGGGCTGGCGGCGAGATATCTCGCCGCCAGCGGATCGTCTTCACTCAGGCGGTCTCGACCTTGGCCGGGCGAGCGGCCAGGGACTTCACCGACCAGGCACCGTCGCCCAGCAGGGCCATCACCACGCTGGCGGCGATGAGGAACAGCGGGTACTCCCAGCCGCCGCCCTCGTTGGCGAACAGCCAGCCGTTGGCGCCGTGCACCAGGGTGATGCTGCCCAGCAGGACAGGGATCAGGGCCAGCGATACCCAGCGGGTCTGCAGGCCGATCAGCAGCAGGATGCCGCCGGCCAGCTCGGCGCCCATCACCGGGTAGGCCAGCCAGCCGGGCACGCCCAGCGAGGCGAAAAAGCCGGCGGTGCCGGAGGGGGTGAAGACCAGGATCTTCAGCAGGGCGTGGGCGATGAACATGGTGCCCAGGGCAACGCGCAGGACCAGGGCGGCGTAGTGGTGGTTGGTTGTATTCATGGTGTTGTCTCCTCGTTTGTGTGTGGGTGTGTGAAGTATTGGCCGGCCTTTTCCTGTA
>JANTGX010000347.1 GCA_024762755.1 Gammaproteobacteria bacterium | reverse complement strand
GCCGGCGTAAAGTAGTTGATGGCGGTGCCGCTGAGTCCGGCGGCGGCCATGGCGGCGATGAACCAGCCCGAGAGCGTGAGCAGGCCGATGTTGGCCAGGAGCGTGGCCAGGGCCAGCAAGGTGCCCAGCACGAGCCAGCCCAGATGCGGTCGGTAGAGGCGTAGCAGGCGGGCGATCACGACAGGATCTCCGCGGGGTCGTGCAGCAGTTCTGCGAACGGGCCCGGCGATGCGGACAGTTCCTCGAAGGTGCCCGATTGAACGATACGCCCTCGGTCCATGACCACGATACGGTCGGCATGGTGCAGGGTGTGCAGGCGATGGGCGATGGAGAGGATGCCGCATTGGCCGTGCAGTGTCTCCAGGGTTTCGAGGATGGCCGCCTCGGTCTCGTGGTCGAGGTGCGCGGTGGGTTCGTCCAGGAGCAGCCAATCCGGCTGGCGCACCAGGGCGCGCGCCAGTGCGATGCGTTGCACCTGCCCGCCGGAAATACCCAGTCCGCCTTCGCCCACCAGCGTATCGAAACCCTGCGGAAGCTGCTCGATGAAACTCAGGGCATGTGCTGCAAGGGCGGCATCGTGCACCCTTGATATCGGCGCATCGGGCGCGCCCAGGCGGATGTTGTCGGCAACGGTGCCGTGAAACAGCCGGGCGCGTTGCGGGACCCAGCCGATACGGCGGCGCCAGGCCGCCAGGGTCGACTCGTCGAGGTGCGTCTCGCCGATGCGTACCACACCAGCGTCGGGCTGCACGAAGCCCAACAGCAGGTTGACCAGGGTGCTCTTGCCAGCACCACTGCGGCCGACGATGGCGAGATGTTCACCGGGCGCGACCTGCAGGGTCACGCCATCGAGGGCAGGGCGGCCCTCGGCATAGGCGAAGTGGACCTCCTGCAGTGAGATGCCGCCTTCCAGCGTGTCGCGCGGATGCGCAGTGTTTTCTTCGGCGGGGGGATGGGCAGGCGGCAGGGCAAGGATGGCCTCGATCTGTTCGGCGGCCGCGACGGCCTCCATGCGGGCGTGATTCTGCACCCCGAAGTTACGCAGCGGTAGGTAGAACTCGGGGGCCAGAAGCAGGATGAAGAAGCCATGGAAGAAGGCCATCTCTCCATCGAGTAGACGGAAACCGATGAACACCGCGATCAGCGCGATGCTGATGGCCGCGAGAAATTCGAGTACCGCCGAGGTGAGGAAGGCGACTCGGAGAACCTGCATGGTACTGCGCCGGAAATCCTCGGAGACTTTGGCGATGCGGTTCCCTTCCCGGCGGCTTGCATTGAACATTTTCAAGGTAGGCAGTGCCTGAAGCACATTCAGAAAGTAGCCGCCCATGCGCGCCAGTTCACGCCACTGCTGCTGGTTGAGGCGTTCTGCCTGGCGCCCTATCAGTGCCATGAACAAGGGGACCAGCGGTGCCGTGACCATCAGCACCAGGCCGGAGATCCAGTCGATCGGCAGCACCACGACGAGGATGATCAAGGGAACCATGGTCATCAGGATTCGCGCAGGCAGGTAGCGCGCAAAGAAGGGGTCGAGGGCCTCGACGGCGTCGATCAGGCCAGCGCTCAAGCGGCCGCTCTGTTCGTTCGCGAGGCGGAGGGGACCTGCCCGCCGTAGATGCTCGATCAGTTCGTCGCGCAGTTGCTGTTTTACCTGCTGGGCGGCCTGATCGCCCAGTCGTTCGCTACCCCATTGGGCCAGAAACCGAACCAGGATGATCGGGAGTAGGGCGATCAACCAGGGGGAAAGCGTCGTCAGGCTCTCTCCGCCAAAGGCCGCTGCATCGACGATCCGCGCCAGCAGCCAGGCCTGGGCAATGATGAGAATACCGGTCAGGGGGGCGAGCAGGCGCAGAAGACGAAACTGGCGTGTCGCCCGCCCTGACAGTCCGGTTAGCCAGTCGCTTGCCGTAATGGAAGCGTCTTTCACGGAAACAAAATGAACTCAAAGCCAGATGACTGTCCCGGTGCTGCAGATCGGACCGGTTTCAGTCGTCAGTCCTCTTGTTGCAATCGTCTTCGTCCAGACAAGCCTCGTACTCCAGCCACATCACGTTGATGATGGCCAGTGAGACGGCGAACAGAACGCCAAGGATCCAGGTGAAATACCACATTGATTGTTTCTCCTCAGTAGGCTTGGGTTGACTGCTCTTCGATTTCCTTGACCGTTACCACACGCCACATTCTCCTGTAGGTCCAAGTGGTATAGGCGATGATAATGGGCACGAAGATCGCGGCGGCGATAAACATCACGTTCAGTGTTAGGTGGCTCGATGTTGCATCCCACATGGTCAGGCTGTGATTGGGGTTGTCGCTGGAAGGCATGATGAAGGGGAACATCGACACGCCTGCCGTGAAGATGGTGCCGACCTGTACCAGTGACGTGAAGAAAAATGCCCAACCGGCGCGCCCGATCCGAGATGTCAGGATGGCCAGCAAGGCAGCGCCGAAACCCAGAAGGGGCGCGATCAGGGTGATCGGGTATTCACTGTAGTTCTTCAACCAGGCGCCGGAGGCCACCACTACTTCTTTGCCGACGGGAACCGGCAGGGCGTCATGGGGACGGTCCTTGACGATCTCATAGCCATCGATGCCGAAGGCGAGCCAGGCACCGGCCAAGGCGAAAGTT
>JANTGX010000346.1 GCA_024762755.1 Gammaproteobacteria bacterium | reverse complement strand
TGCCGGTCGGCCCAGCAGATCCCAGAGACGGATGGGTGGTAGGCCGTCGCCCGGGCGTTTGGCGGTGAGGTTGTCCGTGGTGAAGGTCTCGCCGCTGCCGATGGGCCGTGCCGCCACGAGAGACTTGCGCGCTACGCCTCGGTTTGCGGCCTCGCTCGGCGCCACGCGCTTGCGGCCATCGCCGAGGGCCTGGCTCACCTGGCGTATCCCCTCGACCATGGCGGCCAGTTCGTCGGGCTCCAGCGAGGCGCGATGGTCCGGGCCGGGCAGGTCTCGATCGAGGGTGAAGTGTTTCTCGATCACCCGTGCGCCACGCGCGGCGGCGGCAATGGGCATGTGGATGCCGGGCGTGTGGTCGGAAAAGCCCACCGGTAGATGGAAGGCCTCGCGCAGGGTGTCCATGGCGCGCAGGTTCACGTCGTCGAAGGGGGCCGGGTAGTCGGTGGTGCAGTGCAGCAGGGTGACGTGCTCGCGCAGCAGGGCCTGTCCCGCCGCTGAGGCAAAGGCCGCGGCGAAGGCGGCCGTGGAGGGCGGCGTGTCCTGCGGACCGTAGCCAAAGGCGAGCACGCCGAGGGCCTCTCGGACCTCGTCCAGGTCGGCCATGCCACTGGAGAGGATCAGTTCGCGGCCCTGGCGGGCGATCTGCAGCAGCAATGGGGCATTGGTCAGCTCGCCGGAGCCCAGCTTGAGCCGCGGCAGCCGCAGCTCGTGCATGAGAAAGCGGGCGCTGTCGGCATCGAAGGGAGAGGAGAGAAAGCCGATGCCCTGGTCCCGGCAGTGTGCCTGCAGGAGACGGTGATCGTCGTCGCTCAGCGCCAGGCGCCGCAGCATGGCGAGTTGGGAGCCGCTGTCACCGTCGTTGCGGATCTGATACTCGGCCTGTCGGGCCTGCGCCGTGACCAGGGCCTCGGGGCGGAAGGTCTGGAACTTGACCACGTCGGCGCCGGCCGCGGCGGCGGCCTCCACCAGTGCCAGGGCACGCTCCAACTCGCCATTGTGATTGACGCCGGCCTCGGCGATGACGGTGGTGTGGTGGCTCATCACACGGGTGCCCTGGGTGCGACGTGATTTTCAACGAAGTGTTTCTGTACCAGGCCCGCTTTGTCCCATGGCCCGTGCAGTACGTCGAGGATCCGGCGGGCGGCACGACCGTCACCGTAGGGGTTCTCGATCCCCTGCATATCCCGTTGCAGTGCGGCTTGGATGGCATCGAGGATGGCCGATGTCTCCGCCGCGCAGTCGATGACCGAGGCGGCGCGTGGCCGACCCGCCTGGCGCTGGCCGATGTTCACCGTCGGTGTGCCCAGCGACGGGGCCTCGTAGAGACCGCTGGAGGAATTGCCGACCACTGCATCGGCCTCGGCCACCAGGCTGTAGTAGCGCTGCTGGCCAAGAGAGGGATGTAGGCAGGCATTGGCGTGCGCGGCGACGAAGTCGCGCAGGTGGGCGTTGAGCGTGTCGCCGCCCGTATCGCGGTTGGCAGCGGTGAAGATCAGGCCGGTGTCCGGGCCGAGACGCTCGAGGGCGGCGAGCAGGGCCGCCAGTTGATCTGCCGGGTCCGCCGTATCCAGGGTCGCGGGGTGAAAGGTGATGGCCAGGTTCCGCGGGCGCAGGGCAAAGCCGAGGTCCTCTTCCAGGGCCGCGCGGCTCAGGCGTGGCGTGGCCAGCAATTGGTCGATGCCGGGGCTGCCACTGAGATACACGTGCTCGGGATCCTCCCCCATCTGGATCACCCGCCGCCGGGCGTCCGGGTTGGTGACGAAGTGCAGATGGGCCATCTTGCTGATGGCGTGACGAATGGCATCGTCGAAGGCGCCCTCGGTGATGTCGCCGCCGGCGATATGCGCTACCGGAACACGCGCGATCAGGGCCGCCTGCACGGCGGCGAGGATTTCGTAACGGTCGCCCAGCACCAGCAGCAGATCGGGTCGCAGTGCCTCCAGGGCATCGGCGAAACCCACCACCCCGCGGCCCAGTGCGCGCGTCACCTCGGCGGCATCGTCGCCGGCCTGTACCAGATCCACCCGCACATCCGCGGCGAAGCCGGCGGTCTCGATGGCATCCACCGTGTGGCCATGCCCCTGGCAGAGGTGGGTGCCGGTGACGGCCAGTTGCAATGTCAGCATGTCACTGGCGCGGATACCCTCGAGCACCGGCAGCAGCAGGCCCCAGTCGGCACGCGAGCCGGTCACGGCACAGATACGGCGCGGGTGCTGTGTCATGCCGCGGAGCCGAGGGTCGCCGAACTGGGCAGACAGACACCGTGTGCGAACAAGGCCTCGCTCTGTGCCAGGTCCATGCACGGGGCCTCGCTGAACTGGGGGAGTCGATGCAGCGGGGTCCAGAAGGGGCGCAGCAGGATGCCGGCGTCGTGCGCCGCGACCAGCAGGGCATCGCGGCGTTCGGCATCCGGCAGCAGCAGCAGGTTGAGCCAGTAGTTGCTCCGGCCACCGGCGGGCTCCGTCTGGACCAGGACGTCGTCGCGGTGAGCGAAGGCCGCCGCATAGGCCTCGGCCAGGCGGCGTTTCTGACCCAGGCGTGCCGGCAGTTGGGTAAGCTGTGCACAGCCCAGGGCGGCATTGAGGTTGGGCAGGCGATAGTTGTAGCCCAAGGCGTCGTGCTCGAAGGCCCAGGGGTGG
>JANTGX010000345.1 GCA_024762755.1 Gammaproteobacteria bacterium | reverse complement strand
GGTGGGCGTGCCGCTGAACGCCGCAGTCGGAGCCGGCGGCGAGGTGACGGTGATGTAGTTGGTCTTGGTGGTCGCATCCGAACCGGCCGCATTGCTCACGCTCAGGGACACGGTGTACGTGCCCGCAGCGGTGTAGGTGTGCATGGGGTTCTGCGCCGTCGAGGTGCCGCCGTCGCCGAAGGTCCAGCTCCAGCTCGTCGGGGCGCCGCTCGAAGCGTCGGTGAAGGCCACATCCAGCGGGTAGTCGCCGCTGGTGGGCGTGCCGGTGAAGTCGGCAACCGGCAGCACCGGGCCGCCGCCGCCGACGGCCGCATCCACGTTGACCATGCCGTAACCCGAGTAGCGGTCCCAGCCGCTGCCCGACTCCACGTTGACGATGTCGGTGGCCGTGCTGGTCAGGGCGTCGCGCACCTGGGCCGGCGTGAAGGTCGGGTTGGCCGCGACGACCAGGGCCGCGCAACCGGCCGCGTAGGGCGTGGCGCAGCTGGTCCCGTTGAAGTACATGTCGTAGTCGCCGGGCTCGTAGCCGCCGCTGCCGCTGATGTCGGTGGTCGGCAGGATGGTCGGGGCCAGGATGTCCACCGCACCGGCGGCGTCCGGGGTGGTCGAACCGTAGTTCGAACCCCACCAGCGCTCACCGTCGCAGGTGTAGCCGTTGGGATCTGTGTTCACGCCGGAATTGACCTCGAGGCGGTTGCTGCTACTGCGCTTGCGGTCGCCGCAGGGCGAGGCGGCGCCCACGCCGATCACGTACTGGTTGATGGCGGGATAACTGATGGTCGAAGCGTTCTCGTTGCCCGTGGCCGCGAACAGCGTCACGCCCTTGTTGTAGGCGTACTGCAGGGCGGCATCGGTGGCGGAGTCACTGCTGATCGCCGCGCCGAAGCTCATGCTGATCACATCGGCCCCGTTGTCGGCCGCCCAGTACAGGGCGTCCTGGATGTACGAGAAGTACATGCTGCCACCGCTGTCGGCGACCTTGCAGGGCAGGATCTGGGCCGCGCCGGCGATACCCGAAACGCCCAGGTTGTTGTTGGCCACCGCGGCGGCCACGCCGGCACAGCAGGTGCCGTGGCCGGGACTGGCGCTGTCGTCGTTGGGGTTCGAGTCGTTGTCGCCGAAGTCGTAACCCGGCAGCAGGTTCAGGTCCGGATGGCTCGTGTCGGCACCGCTGTCCAGGATGGCGATCACCGCGCCGGCGCCGTAGCCCTGGCTCTTGGCCCAGGCTTCCTCGGCGTGGGAGTCGAATCCGGGCGTGCCCACCGCGGGACCGGTGTGGGTGTAGGTCGCCCAGTCGTAGGACAGCATCTGGCCGGTGTTGTTGTGGCCCCACTGGTCCGGATAGATCGGATCGTTGGGCGAGGTGGCCGGGTAGGCCCGCCAGTCGAGGCTGACGTTCTCGACGTTCTTGTCGGCCGCGAAGGCCTTGGCCAGGGCGGGCAGATCACCCGGGTTATCGAAGCGGAACATGAACCAGCGGTCCTTGCCGAAAGCCTTGGACTTGACCGCATCCTTGCTCTGGTGATAGGCGCGCTCGATGCGGACGACACCGGCCTGGGCGGCCAGGTCGTCGATGTTGGGCAGGCCGAGGGCACCTTCGGCCGGACGGGCTCCCTTTTCCGTGCCGACCTGGATGGAGGCCATGGCTCTGGATGTGAACTGGATCAGAAGTCGGTCGGGAGCGTAGGGAAGGGATGTCGAACTCTGGGTGGTGAAGCCTTGCTGCACGGGGGCGAAGGCGCGGGGGGCGGATTCCGGGGCGGCCCAGGCGAATGCTGCGATCAGCAACATCGTCATGACGCCGGCCAGAAGCGCCAGCTGGCGAGATCGGTTCATGTCGGCTCCTTGTCTGAAAAAAAGAATGGCATTACCCGATCCGAAGATCTCCTTTCGTCGAGTGGTTCCCCTCCACAGGGATACCGGGGTTTCGGATCGGCCTTGACATGACTATCTCATATTATGATCCATTAAAACAAACGATAAATAGTTAACATTTGTTAAAAAACGACCGCCGGGTCACCCCGGCGGCCGCTGGTTGAAGGTTCGTTGGCCGAAGATCCTATTTCAGCATGATCATTTTCCTGGTCTGGACGAAGCCGGGAGCCTCGAGGCGGTAGAAGTACACGCCGCTGGGGCTGTCCGCAGCATGCCAGGTCACCGAGTGCGGGCCGGCGCCCACGGTGCCGCTGACCAGCGTCTTGACCACCTGACCGCGCACGTTGTAGATGCGCAGATCGACCGGCATCTCGGCGGGCAGGCTGAAGCTGATTGTGGTCGCGGGGTTGAACGGATTGGGCGAGGCGTTGTTCAGGACGAGGCCGGCCGGAGAATCATCCGGCTGCTTGTCGCCGTTCCAGCCGGAGAGTTTCCAGTCCTCGACCAGAGGCCTGGCGAGCTTGGCGCTGGCAAGCTTCTCGAACGGGAAGGTGTCCTGGGCGGTTGCACTGCCGGTGGTGACCGTGCAGCGGTAGGTGTACGACCCTGCCGGGGCGCCGGCAGGCACGTTCTGCGCCAGATTCAGCCAGGAGTGGTTGCCCGCGCTCAGGCTCAGGGCCGGCGAGGTCCACACCGGGTAGACGGCGCCGCTGGGCAACACCGCATCGAAGACGGCGGTGACGGTCGCCGCCTCATCGAGGGTCAGGG
>JANTGX010000344.1 GCA_024762755.1 Gammaproteobacteria bacterium | reverse complement strand
TCGGCCGCGCCATCGCCGATTTCGACATGATCCGCGAGGGCGACCGCGTCCTGGTGGGCGTCTCCGGCGGCAAGGATTCGCTGAGCCTGCTGCATATCCTGCGCCACCTGCAGCGCCACGCCCCGGTGCATTTCACGCTGGGCGCCCTGACCGTCGATCCACAGGTGGAGGGCTTCGCCCCCGAGACCCTCAAGCCCTACATGGCGGACCTGGGCGTGCCCTATCACTTCGTCAGCCAGCCCATTCTGGCGCAGGCCAAGGAGAGCATGGTGGGCGATTCCTTCTGTTCCTTCTGCTCGCGCATGAAGCGGGGCATCATGTACACCACCCTGCGCGAGCACGGCTACAACGTGCTGGCCCTCGGTCAGCACCTGGACGACCTGGCGGAGAGCTTTCTCATGTCCGCCTTTCACGGCGGCCAGCTGCGCACCATGAAGGCCTGTTACACCAATGATGCCGGCGACGTGCGCATCATCCGCCCCCTGGCCTATGCTCGCGAGCGGCAGACCGCGGCCTTCGCCGAGAGCGCCATCCTGCCGGTGATCCCCGACAGCTGTCCGGCCTGTTTCCAGATGCCCAGCCAGCGGCAACACATGAAAGACCTGCTGGCCGCTGAAGAGGCGGGCAACAAGGGGCTGTTCAAGAGCCTACTGACGGCCATGCGGCCGCTGATGCACAGCGACTTCTACGCCGATCGCGGGGAGAAGCGGCCGACGTGAACAGCGGGGTCGCGGCACGTCGACTGCTGATTCTCCTCTCCGGACTGCCGTTGCCGCTGGCGCAGGCCTTCGGCGCCTCCCTCGGCTGGCTGATGAACCTGTTTCCCAACGAGACCCGCCGCGTGGCGCGTCGCAATATCGCCCGCTGTTTCGCCGATCGGCCGCCAGCGGAGCGGCGTCGCCTGGTACGCCAGAGCCTGGTGCAGACCGGCCGCACGGTGGCCGAGACCGCGGCCATCTGGCTGTGGCCGTTGGCGCGCGTGTTGCCGCTGATGCGCGAGGTGGTGGGGGCGGAGCTGCTCGAGGCAGGCATGGCCCGCGGGCGCGGGGTCATCGTCCTCTCGCCACACCTGGGGAGTTGGGAGATGTCCGGGCTCTATCTGTCGACGCGCTATGGCATCACCAGCATGTACCGCCCGCCCAAACTGACGGCCCTCGACGAGCTCATGCGCCAGGCCCGGGAGCGGGGCGGCGCCCACCTGGTGCCCACCGATGCCGGCGGCGTGCGAGCCCTGCTCAAGGCCCTGCGCCAGGGCGGCCTCATCGGCATCCTGCCCGATCAGGACCCGGGGCTGGAGGCCGGCGTGTTCGCGCCCTTCTTCGGCCACCCGGCCAACACCATGGTGTTACTACCCAAGTTGGCGCGGAAGTCCGGCGCCACGGTGCTCTTCGTCTATTCGGAAAGATTGCCGTGGGGGCGCGGCTTTCGCCTGCATATTCGCCCGGCGCCGCCGGGCATCGACGATGCCGACCTGGTGCAGGCCGCGACACGGCTCAATCAGGGGGTGGAGGAATGCGTGCGGGCGCTGCCGACGCAGTATCAGTGGGGTTACAAACGCTACAAGGGACGCCCCGAGGGCACACCGGACTTCTATGCGCGGGATGCGCAGGATGCGCAAAGCGACTAGCCCGGCTATCGCATGCAATGGCCGGGCTAGGAGTCTGCGGGAGGGAGTACTCGGGGTCCGGACGTGGCGGGGGCGCCGTGCCCGGACTCCGTGGGGCGACTCTTAGCTGCAGCCCTTGGGCCGCGGCAGGCCGGCGATCTTGTTGGCCGACTTGATCAGGCCGTAGGGGAACAGCGCATAGATGTATTTGCTGTCACTGCGGTCCTTGCCGTACTTCTGCTTCATCAGCTTGGAGAACGCACGCGGCTCGCACACCCTGCCGTTCTCCTCGAAATACTCGCGGGCCAGGTTGATGATGTCCCAGTGTTCCGGGGTCAGCTCCACTTTCTCGTTCTTGGCGATGGCCTCGGCGACCTCGGGGGTCCATTCGTCGAGGTTCTCCAGCCAGCCGGCCTCGCTCAACTCGATGGTCTTGCCATTGACGTCAATCTGCATGGGTCGTTTCTCCTATCCTTCAAAGGTGATGGTTTGTGTCCGTTTCGTCGGCGGCAGGCGTGAGTCGTGGCCTGCGTCGCGATCTCGAACCGGAATATAGAATATCGTTGATTTCTAATATAGGTCGCCATTTAAACAAATACCGAGTAAATTTGTCAACTAAAGCCGAGACCCCAGGTGACGCTATAGGGGGCTGATCGAATCGAAAACCACTGCAGAGCGAAGGGAGCATGACATGAAGACGACGATGAAGGGTACGGACAGAAAGCAGGGCAGGTCGCCGTGGAGGCTCGTCACCGGCCTGGCGGCGCTGTGTCTGCTGCTGAGTGGCTGGGCCGGCGCCGCGGAACCCCTGCACATCGACATCGCGCAGACGGTGGTGAAGCGCCCCCTCGCCGAGGATGTGACGCCGGACGACGCGGTGGAATCCATGAAGCTGCGCGCCAACATGCTCAACATCAAGCTGGTGGCGGAGCTGCCCCTGTCGAAGCAGATCAAGGCCATGGGCGAGCAGGCGCGGCGCATGGAGATCTACCAGTTCTGTGACCCGCTGACGGCGAAGAAGATGGTGGAATACAACAT
>JANTGX010000343.1 GCA_024762755.1 Gammaproteobacteria bacterium | reverse complement strand
CCGCTTGTCGTCCGCGTTCACCGGCTGCAGGACTTCATCGGGTAGCTCATCGGCCGGTGTGGCGGTGGGGATCACCGGCACCGCCCGGCGTGGCTTCTCCGGCGCGGGTTCTTCGTGGGCCGGTATGGCGGTTTTCTGCTGCTGACCGAGGGGGTCGTTCCAGTTCTGCATCATGCTCTGTTCTCCATTTTCAAACTCAAAAGGGGTCTACTGACAGGCCTCGCACTCGGGGTCGTCGATGGAACAGGCCTTCGGCCCGCTGCTGGCGATGGACTCGGCGGCCTCGTCGCTCTTTTCGACGTGCGTGGCACCGAGGCTGCGCAGGTAATAGGTGGTCTTCAGGCCGCGCACCCAGGCCAGTTTGTAGAGACGGTCCAGGGCCTGCCCGTCAGGCTCGCGCAGATACAGATTGAGCGACTGTGACTGGTCGAGCCATTTCTGCCGTCGCGCGGCGGCTTCCACCAGCCAGCGTGAATCGATCTCGAAGGCACTGCTGTATTTCTGCTTGAGGGCGTCGGGCACGCGGTCGATGCGCGCCAGCGAGCCGTCGAAATATTTCAGGTCGTTGACCATCACCGCATCCCACAGGCGCAGTGCCTTCAACTCCGTCACCAGGTGGGGGTTGATCAGGGTGAACTCGCCGGAGAGGTTGGATTTCACATACAGGTTCTGATAGCTCGGTTCGATGGACTGCGAGACGCCACAGATGTTGGCGATGGTCGCCGTGGGCGCGATGGCTAGGCAGTTACTGTTACGCATACCGCCACGTGCCTGCTCGCGCAGGCTGTCCCAGTCGAGGGTCTGGCTGTCGTCTACTTGCAGATAGTCCCCGCGCTGGGCCTTGAGCAGGGCCTGGGAATCGATGGGCAGAATGCCCTGGCTCCACAGCGAGCCGTCGAAGCTGGCATAGCTGCCACGTTCACGCGCCAGCTCGGTGGAACTCTTGATGGCGTGCCAGGCGATGCATTCCATGCTGCGGTCGGCGAATTCCACCGCGGCCTCGGAGGCGTAGGGGATGTCGAGCGTGTAGAGGGCGTCCTGAAAGCCCATCAGGCCCAGGCCGACGGGGCGGTGGCGCAGGTTCGAACGACGCGCCTGTGGCACCGAGTAGTAGTTCACGTCGATGACGTTGTCGAGCATGCGCATGGCGGTGCGCACCGTATTCGCCAGCTTCGCCTCGTCCAGGCCATCGCCGTCGAGATGGGCGGCCAGGTTGACCGAACCCAGGTTGCACACGGCGATCTCCTGCGCATTGGTGTGCAGGGTGATCTCGGTGCACAGATTGGAGCTGTGCACCACGCCCACGTGCTGGTTGGTGTAGCGGATGTTGCAGGGGTCTTTGAAGGTGATCCAGGGGTGGCCGGTCTCGAACAGCATGCCAAGCATCTTGCGCCACAGTTCCACCGCCGGCACACGCTTGTGCACCTTCAGCTCGCCGGCGTCCGCCAGCCGCTCGTAGTGCTCGTAACGGTCGCGGAAGGCCTCGCCGCAGAGGTCGTGCAGGTCCGGCGTCTCGTCCGGCGAGAACAGGGTCCACGGCCCGTTCTCGGCGACCCGCTGCATGAACAGATCGGGCACCCAGTTGGCGGTGTTCATGTCGTGGGTGCGGCGGCGTTCGTCGCCGGTGTTCTTGCGCAGCTCGAGGAATTCCTCCACGTCCAGGTGCCAGGTCTCCAGGTAGGCGCAGACCGCTCCCTTGCGCTTGCCGCCCTGATTCACCGCCACCGCGGTGTCGTTGGCCACCTTGAGGAAGGGCACCACGCCCTGCGAACTGCCATTGGTGCCCTTGATGTGGGCGCCGAGGGCGCGCACCGGGGTCCAGTCGTTGCCCAGGCCGCCGGCGAACTTGGACAACAGGGCATTGTCGCGGATGGCGGAATAGATGCCGTCCAGGTCGTCCGGCACGTGGGTCAGGTAGCACGAAGAGAGTTGCGGACGCCGCGTGCCGGCGTTGAACAGGGTGGGGGTGGAGCACATGAAGTCGAAGCTGGAGAGCAGCCGGTAGAACTCGATGGCGCGCGCCTCGCGGTCGATCTCATTGATGGCCAGGCCCATGGCGACGCGCATGAAGAAGGCCTGTGGCAGCTCCAGGCGCGTGCCCTGGCGTTGGATCAGGTAACGGTCGTAGAGGGTCTGCAGGCCGAGGTAGTTGAATTGCAGATCGCGCTCCGGCAGCAGCGCCTCGGCCAGGCGTGGCAGGTCATAGCCGGTGAGTGCCTCGTCGAGCAGCTCGGCACCGGCGGCGTGGCGCACGTAGGCGACGAAGTAGTCGGCGTAGGCCTCCTGCATGGCGGGGCGTGCAGCGATGGTCTCGCCCAGCACCGCCGCCGTGGCCTCGCCGCGCAGCTCGCGCAGCAACAGGCGCGCGGCGGCCTGGCTGTAGTCGGGATCCAGCTCGATACGGGTGCGGGCGGCCATCACCTGCGCCTGGGCGAGTTCCCGCTCACCCATGCCGTCGAACAGGCTGCGCCGGATGTCGTCCAGCAGGGCGGTCTGGTCGACATCGTCCAGCCCCTCGCAGGCCTCGGCCACCGCCAGTTCCAGCTCACCGGCGGGGAGTTCCCGGCGGCTGCCGTCCGCGGCAGTGATCCGCAGGGGGGGCTGCTCGCTCGCCGCCGGCGGTTCCGTCGCCTGCTGACTGAGGCGCTCG
>JANTGX010000342.1 GCA_024762755.1 Gammaproteobacteria bacterium | reverse complement strand
AACTCATCCTCAGCGGCAAGACCATCACCATCGCCGAAAACGACCATGTGACGCGATTCACGATCAGCGGCAGCAACAATCTGGTGAACGTCTCCGCCGGGGTCCTCATCGACGAACTCGTCTTCTCCGGCAACGACAACAGCGTCCTCAAGGCACCGACCAGCGTTATAAACACCGTCGTCTACGGCAGCACGAGCGGAAATACGATTACGCCGTGATCAGGTCCGTTTGCGCTTTTTCAGGATATGCCGCTTGAGCCGCTGACGTTTCTCGACCTGATGCTTGGTGAGCTTGTTGCGCCGCCCCTGGAAGGGGTTCGCGCCGGTGCGGAATTCGATGCGCACCGGGGTACCCTCGAGGCGCAGGGCCTTGCGGTAGATGTTGGACAGATAACGCTTGTAGGCCTCGGGCACGTCCTTGGTCTGGTTGCCGTGGATGACGATCACCGGCGGGTTGCGCCCCCCCTGGTGGGCATAGCGCAGCTTGATGCGCCGGCCACGCACCAGGGGCGGCGGGTGGTCCTCCACGGCGTGCTCCAGGATGCGGGTCAGATCCGGCGTGGAGAATTGCCGGCTGGCGGATTCATAGGCGCGCTGGATGGGTTCGAACAGATCACCCACACCGGTACCGTGCAGGGCGGAGATGAAATAGAGCTTGGCGAAGTCGACGAACTGCAGACGACGGGACAATTCCTGCTTGACCCGCTCCCGCTCGGACTTCTGCAGACCGTCCCACTTGTTGACGGCGATCACCAGGGCGCGTCCGGCATCCAGGATGAAGCCCAGCAGATGCGCGTCCTGCTCGCTCACACCCTCGTGGGCATCGATCACCAGCACCACCACATGGGCCTCTTCGATGGCCTTCAGCGCCTTGATGATGCTGAATTTCTCCAGCTTGTCGTTGACCTTGCGCCGCCGCCGCACCCCGGCGGTGTCGATGAAGGTGTACTTCTGCCCGCGCCGCTCGAAGGGTATGTAGATACTGTCACGCGTGGTGCCCGGCATGTCGTAGGCCAGCACGCGCTGCTCGCCGAGGATGCGATTGATGAGGGTGGACTTGCCCACGTTGGGGCGTCCCAGCACGGCGATCTTGATGCCACGGTCCTCGCCCTCGTCCTCTTCCTCCTCGGGCGGGGGCAGCTCGCCCAGCACCTTGTCGATGAGGCTGCGCACGCCGTGGCAATGGGCGGCGGAGATACCCAGGGGTTCACCCAGGCCGAGGCGATGGAATTCCGCCAGGACCACGTCGGGATTGCTGCCGTCCACTTTGTTCACCACCAGATACACCGGCTTGCCGGTGGCGCGCAGGCGGCGGGCGATCTCTTCATCGTCACCCAGCAGGCCCTCGCGGGCATCGGCGATGAAGAGGATGGCATCGGCCTCCTCCACCGCCTGCCAGGCCTGCTCGGAGATCAGCTCGTCGATACCCTGCTTCTCGCCGCTCATGCCACCGGTATCCACCACCAGATAGGGACGATCGCCGAGGCGGCCCTCGCCGTACTTGCGATCCCGGGTCATGCCGGGCAGATCCGCCACCAGGGCGTCGCGTGAGCGGGTGAGGCAGTTGAACAGGGTGGACTTGCCCACGTTGGGGCGGCCGACCAGGGCGATGACCGGTTTCATGAGCCGGCCCCGTCTTGCTGGGTGCGCAGTCGATAGGCGATCAAGGCGCCGCTGTTGTCGCGGATGTAGAGCCGTTCGCCGCTGATCTGAGGATAGGTGCTGACGGCGTGATCCGGGCGCGGCCGGTCACCGTCTTCGTCTTCCCACACATAGTGGAAATAGGCCCAGCTGCGGGCCAGACCCTGCCGCGCGAGGACGTGCCCGTCGCGGGCATCCAGCCAGTAGGCCTCGCCGCCGTCGTCGACCAGTGAAACCACCGTCGCAGTCACCGCCAGCGGGCTCAGTGTGCGTCCGCTCAGGGCATCCTGGCGCCACAGCGTGGCACCGGTGCGACGGTCGAGACACCACACCCGTCCCGCCTCGTCGCCCACATAGAGCTGATCGCCCTGCAGGGCGACGCCGGTGTGGCTGGACATCTCCCGCGACCAGATGAAGCGTCCGCCCTGCAGGCTGAGGGCGGCAACGCGACCCTGGTAGCTGACCACGTAGACCACCCCGTCGGCGACCACGAAACGGCCGTCCACGTCGACCATGCGCTCGAGATCGTTGCGGCCGCGGGGGATGGCGATGGCGCTCTCCCACAGCAGCTCGCCACTGGCCAGATTGAGCGCCACCAGGCTGCCGTCGGCAAAACCCGCCAGCACCCGCTCGCCCACCACCTGCGGCGAGGCGGTGCCGCGCAGACTGAGCGCCGGCGGCACCCGCTGATAGGTCCAGATGGCATGGCCGTCGGCCGCGCCCAGCGCCATCAAGCGCCCGTCGACGCATTGCACCAGTACCGTTTGCCCGCTCACCACCGGGGTGGCCACGGTTTCGCTGCAGATGGTCGTGGCCCAACGCTGCTCGCCCGTCTCGCGGTCGAGGGCGATGAGCCGTGCCTTCTCGCCGGCCACCAGCAACAGCCCCTGGCCGGCGCCCGGACCACCGCTGAGCCGGGTGTCCAGGGCCACCCGCCACAGGGGCTCACCGCTGGCGGCGTTGAACGCCATCACCCGCCCGGCGATGTCGGCCACGTACAGCGTCTCGCCGTGCAGCAG
>JANTGX010000341.1 GCA_024762755.1 Gammaproteobacteria bacterium | reverse complement strand
GCGGACGCAGGGGCAAGGCGGCGCTGCGGGCCTCGCCGCCGCGGCGCACGACGCTGTGGCGATCGAGATACTGGAACCGGTGCTGGGCGTCGAGACCGATCAGGGCGATGGGCAGCCCCACCGCCCACCAGGGCAGGGACGCCCCTGCCGCCAGCTGGCGTTCCGCCTCGAATACCCGATAGGCCGCCTGGTTACGCGCCCACGCCGAGACGGGAGGCGTCATCCACGGTACCGGTGGATTCCAGGCATAGAGCACCAGACGCACGCCGTCCAGCCACTGCCAGTTCTCAAAGGCCTCGTCACTGGGGTCGATCTCGCAGGGGTCGAGCAGCTCGGTCTGCGCGACGTGTTCGATGGCCACGGGTTGCAGCAGCAGGATCAGGTTCCCCGGCAGGGCCACCCCCTGCTCGCGCAGTTGGCCGAGGGTGTCACCGAGGCGGTAGGCCGCGGCCGCGGGCGTGGTCTCCGTGCCTTCCCCATCGAGCAGGGCGGCCGGCGCATACACCCGGATGTCGTCCAGGCGTACGGACTGGTTGCGGTTGACCTGCACCACCTCGCCGCTGGCGGCCAGGCCGAGCCCGGCGGCGAGTTCCAGGCGGGTGTCCGTGCCCGCCGCCTGGGCTGCCACCTCCAGCCCCGACACCACGCCCGGGGTGAGGGCCTGGGCGAGCAAGGCCAGGCGGGCCGCCCGTTCGCGCTGTTCCAGGCGCAGGTCGGTGTGGGTCAGGCGGCGGCCGGTGAAATAGTTCAGCCGCTGACGCCAGCCCGCCTGTACATCGCCCTGCAGGGGCGGCTGCACCGCCAGCACCGCTTCGCCGGCCAGGGGTTCCTCGATGGGAAAGACCTTCATGATCGCCTCATCCTCTGTTGATGATCCGCGGGCCGCTCAGCCGCGGCGAGCCGAGTACCGAGAGCCGCGTGGGCGCGGCAATGGCCGACGCCTTGGCCGCCCGCGTCACCGCCTCGGCGATGCGCTGCGGCGCCGCCTCGTCGCTGCTGCCGCCTGCCGCCACCAGGTTCTTGGCGAGGGCCGCGAGGGACGCCTCGGGCAACGTGCGGGCCAGGCGGTCGAGCTCGGCCAGACGTCCCGACTTGGCCAGGTTCTCCTGCAGGCGGTTGTTGCTGGCGAAGGCCGGGTCCAGCGCCTGCAGACGGCTCAGGCCGCTGCCGAAATCGGGCTGGGCAAAGCGTTCCTCCAGGGCCCGCACCTTGCGGCTGTCCACCGTTTCGGCCCGCTCCAGCTCGGCGACCACGGCCTTCAGCGCCACCTCCGGCCCCTGCAACAGCACCGGTGAACTGAGGAAGCGGGTCAGCTCCGCCGCCGCCGGCCGCGTGGCGTGAGAGAGTATCTTGTTGAAGCGCGTCTTGAGATTGGCCTCGGTGATGCGCTTGCTCACCGCCTCCTCGGCCTTCACCTCGTCGATCGCCAACGCCATCCCCTGGCCGACCACCTCGGCCTTGTAGGCCAAGTTGCGACAGCGCACGAACCAGAGCTGTTGCTGCTGGGCCAGCAGGTTGCGCCAGGTGCTGTCGACGCCGTCGCCACCCTCCTCCACCGTCGGCAGACGACGCACGAGCAACTGCTCGAGGGCCAGGATGGGGCTGCGCTTGGCGATCAGGTTGGGCTGGGCCGGTGGCAGCGGGCGCTGGATCTTCGACAGGCTCTGGCTGAGGTTGTGGAATTGCGGGCGCGGTACCGCCATCAGCACCAACACCGAGGTCCCCGCCTGCGCCTCGCCCGTCATCTCCAGGTCGATGGGCGGCAGGCGCAGGGCCTCGTCGAGCAGCGCCGGTACCTCGTCCTCGGGCACCAGGGAGAGCGCCACGTCCATCTCGGCGGGGAAGAAGCTGTGGCGAAGGGTGTCACCGTCGAGGCCGCTCACCGGCAGGGGACCGGCCGGCGGCAGCACACTGAAGTGTTCGCTGGCGACGAAGCGGGCGTCGTTACCGCGTTGCGCCTGCAACTCGTCGAGCTGATCGCTGTACTGCCGCAGGTGGGCCACGCGCAAGGCCCGCGGCGCCACCCCCAGCCCCCACACGCCACGCTCCCGCTGGGCGATCTCCCGCCGCACCATGTAGCTATCGAGCCAACGGACGATGCCGTGGTCCAGGGCCAGCATGGCCAGGGGCAGGACGTCCTCCGGCTGACCCTTGAGGCTCTGCTCGAAAAAGATCTCTCGCGCCACGTGGCGGCGGCGCTGGTTCAGCTCACTACTGGCGGCGCCGTCCGCGTAGGGGATCAGGGTCACCGCCGTGGCCTCGATCACCGAGCCATCCTGGGTGCTGCGCGGGCCCTCCAGGCTGGTGGGATAGGCGGTGATGGGTTCGCCGGTGTACTCCACCGCGCGCAGGGCGAGGACGAACAGACCGCTGCGATTGTAAGGCGGTGGCTTGGGCAGCCCGGCGAGGCCGAAACTGGCGTCCAGCCGTTGGCCCTCGGCCAGGGCCGCCAGATCCACCTCCAGGGCCTGGGTGAGCAACACCTGGGCGCCGGAGGGGGTGAGGCCGTGACCGGCCTCGACCACCAGGCTGCGTGCCTTGCCCTCCTCGGCGTGTACCTCGAGGCCCTGGATGACGCCGAAACCGGCGGCCCGGCCGTAGTCGGCCAGACGCGCGAGCAGGTAGTCCTGTTCGGTGTTGAGCGCCTGGGCGTCGAGGAAAC
>JANTGX010000340.1 GCA_024762755.1 Gammaproteobacteria bacterium | reverse complement strand
AGGGAGAGGGCGGCATGCCGTGCAGGCACTCGATGGCCCGATTGGCCTCCTCCCGAGCTTTGCGCGCAGTGTACGCGATGGCGTCGGTGGATTCAATTGCGTCACTGACGGCGGCGATGTGCTCGCGGCCACCCTCTTCGATGGCGCGGCGGATCATCTTGCGTTGGCCGTCGTTGCCCTGGTGCAGGGCGCGGATCAGCGGCAGGGTGGGCTTGCCCTCGGCGAGGTCGTCGCCGACGTTCTTGCCCATTTCGTCGGCCGAGGCACTGTAGTCGAGGACGTCGTCGACCAGCTGGAAGGCCGTGCCGAGATGCATGCCGTAGCGTGCCATGGCCTCTTCCTGCTGGCGCTCGGCGCCGGCGAGCACGGCGCCCAGTTCGGTGGCGGCCTCGAACAGCTTGGCGGTCTTGCAGTGGATGACATCCAGATAACGCTGCTCGGTGGTATCCGGGTCGTTGCAGTTGAGGAGCTGCAACACCTCGCCCTCGGCGATCACGTTGGTGGCGTCGGCAAGGATCTGCATGACCCGCATGCTGCCGGCGTCGAGCATCATCTGAAAGGCGCGGGAATAGAGGAAATCGCCCACCAGCACGGCGGCCTCGTTGCCCCAACGGGCATTGGCGGTGTCCTGGCCGCGGCGGCGGTCGGAGGCGTCCACCACGTCGTCGTGCAGCAGGGTGGCGGTGTGGATGAACTCCACCACGGCGGCCAGGTTGTGGTGCTGGTCGCCGGCGTAGCCGAAGGCACGCGCCGAGAGCAGCACCAGCATGGGGCGCAGGCGTTTGCCACCACTATTGATGATATAGCCGCTCAGCTGGTTGACCAGCGCCACCTCGGAATGCAGCCGTCGCTGGATCAGCCGATTGACGGCATCCATGTCGTCGGCCGCGAGGCGATTGACGTCCTCGATGCCGAGTATGCGCGCGGGCTCTGTCACACTGTCTTGCATGGGCCTCCAGGGCGGTTCGGGTCGCGGCGTTACGGGCGCGCCGGGCTGCGTATTATGGGTTTGACGCGGGCGGGTGTAAACGCTAGAATTCGCGGTCTTTTAAAGCAGGCACCCCTGTGGGGCAACAGCTGGAGATGCGCTAAATGTACGCGGTAATCAAAACCGGTGGCAAGCAATACAAGGTTTCCGAGGGCGAGACCCTCAAGGTCGAAAAGATCGCAGCCGATGAAGGCGCGGCAATCGAGATCGATCAGGTGCTGATGATCGCCGATGGCGAGAACATCACCGTGGGCACTCCCCTGGTGGAGGGCGGCAAGGTCACCGCGACGGTAAAATCGCATGGCCGGGGCAAGAAGGTCGAGATCGTCAAGTTCCATCGCCGGAAGCACCATCGTAAGCAGATGGGGCATCGCCAGCACTACACGGAGCTGCAGATCACCGGCATCAGCGCCGGCTAAGTCAGGCATTCGATCAGGCATTCGAGAGGACACACAACATGGCACATAAAAAGGCAGCCGGTAGTACGCGTAACGGCCGCGATTCAGAATCCAAACGTCTTGGCGTCAAGCGTTATGGCGGCGAGGCCGTGACCGCGGGCAGCATCCTGGTGCGTCAGCGCGGCACCAAGTTCCACCCTGGCGTCAACGTCGGCCGTGGTCGTGACGACACCTTGTTCGCCACCACCGACGGTGCCGTGGTGTTCGAGGTCAAGGGGCCGAAGAAACGACAGTTTGTCAGCGTGGTGCCCGCCTGACGCAAGGCGATGGCAACAGCCGACGACGAAAAAGCCCCGCCCGTCGGGGCTTTTTCGTATGCGGTGGATAATTCGTCAGGCGCCGGGGTCGAACCCGGCGTATTGGCAACAGGACCCAGGGGTCCGCTCAGGAGTAGGACATGAAATTCGTCGATGAGGCAACCATCCGGGTCGCGGCAGGTGACGGCGGCAACGGCTGTGTCAGCTTTCGCCGCGAAAAATACATTCCCAAGGGAGGACCGGACGGCGGCGACGGTGGCGATGGCGGCAGCGTCTATCTGGTGGCCGACAGCGGTCTCAACACCCTCGCCGATTTCCGCTTCCAGCGCGACTATCGGGCGGAGCGGGGACAGAATGGTATGGGCAGCAATTGCACCGGCAGAAAGGGCGCGGACCGTGAGGTGCGCGTGCCCATCGGCACCGTGGTGCACGATGCCGAGACCGGCGAGTCGATGGGCGACCTGGTGGAGGACGGCCAGCGCCTGCTGGTGGCACAGGGCGGTTTCCATGGCCTGGGCAATGCCCGTTACAAGAGCAGTACCAATCGCGCCCCGCGACAGATGTCCCCCGGCAGCCCCGGCGAGGTGCGCCAGCTGACCCTGGAGCTCAACGTGCTGGCCGACGTGGGCCTGCTGGGCCTGCCCAACGCGGGCAAGTCGACCCTCATCGGCGCCGTCTCCGCGGCGCGGCCCAAGGTGGCGGACTACCCCTTCACCACCCTTTATCCCAATCTCGGCGTGGTCAGCCCGGAGCCGCACCGCAGCTTCGTCATCGCTGACATCCCCGGTGTCATCGAGGGCGCCGCCGAGGGCGCGGGGCTGGGCCTGCAGTTCCTCCGCCACCTCTCGCGCACCCGCCTGCTGTTGCACTTGGTGGATGTGGCGCCGCTGGACGGACACGACCCGGTGGACGACGTGCGCACCATTGCCGCCGAGGTGGCCAAGTTCAGTGAGGAGCTGGCCAGCCGCCC
>JANTGX010000339.1 GCA_024762755.1 Gammaproteobacteria bacterium | reverse complement strand
TGCGCAGAGACAGCGAGACATGCCCGGACTGATCGAGGTCCCCTGGCCGGCCCCGTCCCGGGTGCGGGCCGCCACCAGCACCCGCCTCGGCGGAGTCAGCCGCGCCCCCTTCGACAGCCTCAACCTGGGCGACCACGTGGGCGACCACCCGCAGGCGGTGGCGGCCAACCGAGAGCTGCTGCTGGAGGCCCTGGCCCTGCCCGCCGAACCCCGCTGGCTGCGCCAGGTTCATGGGACACGGGTGGTGCCTCTGGCGCAGCTCGCCGCCGGCCAGGTGCCGGAGGCCGATGCCAGCCTCGCCCGCGGCCCCGGTGCGGTGTGCGCCGTGCTCACCGCCGACTGCCTGCCGGTGTTGATGTGCGATCTCGGCGGCCGGGTGGTGGCCGCGGCCCATGCCGGTTGGCGCGGGCTGGCGGCCGGGGTGCTGGAGGCCACCGTGGCGGCCATGGCGGTGCCGGCGGATGAACTCATGGCCTGGCTCGGCCCGGCCATCGGCGCACGGCATTTCGTGGTGGGGGAGGAGGTGCGCGCGGCCTTTCTGGCCCACGACCTCCAGGCCGAGGCCGCCTTCAGGCCCGCGGAGGCGGGCCGTTGGCACGCTGATCTCTACGCCCTGGCCCGGCAGCGCCTGTCCGCCGCCGGGGTGGGGGCGGTCTACGGCGGCGGCCGATGCACCTATGCGGAACAGGACCTGTTCTATTCCTACCGCCGCGACGGCCAGACCGGCCGCATGGCCAGCCTGATCTGGCTGGACGGGACGGCATAGCCCGCATCGCGCGCGGGCCGGGAACGCAAAAGGCGGCCGGATGGGCCGCCTTTTGCGTGTGGAGAGGAGGCGCGAACGGGCGCCGGAGCTCGCGGGGTCGGCGGCGGGTTAGTCGCTGACCAGCACGGTACGCAGATAAGAAACCACGTCGTCGATCTCCTGCGGCGATAGCTGCTCGCCCCAGACGGGCATGAACTCGGAGCGGCCCATGGCGGCCCCTCCCAAGGTGATGATCATGCGCTTGTAGTCGTCGTTCTTGTCGCTGTGGGTGAGATCGGCCGGCGGCGGATCGTAGAGCCTGGCGGCGCGGCCCTTGCCATTGGCCTTGATGCCATGGCAGAGGATGCAGTTGGTCTTGAACACCACCTCACCGCGTCGTGCCGCGTCGCTGACCACACGCAGATAGGCGACCACGTCGTTGATCTGCTCCTCCGACAGCTCACCCTCCCAGGGGGGCATGAACTGCGACTTGCCCACCGCCTCGCCGCCACCGCGGATGATCTCGAAGTAGGCCTCGGCCGTGGCCGGCTTGATGGCCAGATTGGCCACACCATAGAGCTTGGCCGCACGGGCTATCCCATCGGCCCGCTCGCCGTGGCACAGGGTGCAGTAGTTCTTGAATACGATGCCACCGCGCACCACCGGCTTGGAGAGTTCGGCCTTGACCGCCTTGCGGCTGTCGGCCTGCGCGGTGCCGCCGAGCATCGCCCCACCGAGGCAGAGCATCGCCGTCAGACCGAGAACGATGCCACGCCTCATTGGACCGTGACCTCCATGTACATCTCCGGATGGATGGCACACTCCACCTCCACCAGGCCCGGCTTGTCGAAGACCACGGTCTTGGACTGTCCCTTGGGGAAGGAGCCCAGATCGAAGGTCTTCAGGTCGGAGAGGGAGAAGATGTTGTGGAAGAAGGGGTCCTCGTTCTTGAAGCGGATGGTGTCGCCGACCTTGATGGTCAGGGCCTCGATCTTGTTGCCGTCGTGCACGAAGGCCTTGTTCTTCTGGTCCACCTCCACCTCGGCGGCGTGGGCCACGCCGGTGCTGAACAGGGCGGCAAAGAGGGCCGCGAGGCCGAGACTACGGGTGAAGTTTTTCTGCTGTGACATGGTGATTTCCTCGCGTACGTCGTTATTCGGTGGGGATGCTGGCCGGCAGGGTGATGGGGGCGGGTTCGCCGGTGAGCGACTTGATGAAGGCCACCAGATCGGTCTTCTCACCCTTGCTCAGGTGCAGGGGTTGCATGTTGGGATCCAGGTGCTCCTTCACGTCGCCGCCGCGGTCGTAGTGGTCGACCACTTCCTCAAGGGTCTTGTACATGCCGTTGTGCATGTAGGGCGCGGTGAGGGCGACGTCGCGCAGGGTCGGCGTCTTGAAGGCGCCCTTGAGGATCTTGATCTTGCGAATGGCGTAGCGGCCGGGGTCGTCACTGCCCTTGATGCCCACGTTGTGGAAACCGTTGTCGGTGAAGTTGAAGCCCTGGTGGCACAGCACGCAGCGGCCCTTGCCGAGGAATACCTCGAAGCCGCGCTGGGCGGACTCGCTCATGGCATGGGTCTCGCCCTTCACCCAGCGGTCGAAGGGTGAGTCGGTGGAGACCACGCTGCGCTCGAAGCTGGCGAGGGCCTTGGCGATGGTCTTCTTACTGATGCCCTCGCCGGGATAGGCATTCTCGAAGGCATGCTGGTAGCCCTTGAGGGCGGAGAGTTCTTTCACCAGCTCGTCCAGGTCCTGGTGCATTTCGCCGGCCGACTCGATGGGTCCTAGGGCCTGTTTCTCCAGCGTGCGTGCGCGGCCGTCCCAGAACTGCAGGGGCTGATAGGCGGTGTTGAGGATGGTCGGTGTGGCCCGGCCGAGTACCTTCATGTCGTGGCCGATGGCGGTGGGCAGGCCGTCGGACCACCCCAGCACC
>JANTGX010000338.1 GCA_024762755.1 Gammaproteobacteria bacterium | reverse complement strand
AAAGGC
Source organism: Gammaproteobacteria bacterium (assembly GCA_024762755.1). Lineage (GTDB taxonomy): Bacteria > Pseudomonadota > Gammaproteobacteria > SZUA-152 > SZUA-152 > JANTGX01. Next base: position 2,684 of record JANTGX010000338.1, on the reverse strand, counting down.
GTATTTCGGTTCGTCTTCACGTACGGGGAACATATTCCGGTCCTGTAATAAAACCATGGTGTCGTAGGAGCGGACCCTTGGGCCGCGATGGTATTCCTCTGGCCTTGTTCGCGGCCCAAGGGTCCGCTCCTACGGGGGGGATAACTAGAATTCGCGCATCTCCACATTCATCTGCGCCGCCTCTTGCTGGTCCACGTGCTCGATGCGCACGGCACTCTGCTTGAAGGCGGGCTGGCGCGAGTGTGGGTCGAGCAAGCCCTTGGTCAGGCGGTTGACGCAGTCGTGATAGTGAAAAGGGATGAACACCATGTTGCGCGGCACGCGCTGGGTGAGCTGGGCCAGAACCACGGCATCGCCACGTCGTGACACCACGCGCACATAGGTCATGTGCTCGATGCCTAGCTCTTCGGCGGCATCGGGATTTATCTCCATGTATGGCGTGGGGCTGAACTTATTGCAGTTGCCCACCTTGCCGGTCTTGGTGCGGGTGTGGAAATGTTCCACCACGCGGCCGGTGTTGAGCCATAGCGGGTACTCGTCGTCCGGTACCTCGTTGTTCTCGATGTACGGCAGCGGGATCAGCTTGGCCTTGCCGTCGGCATAACGGAAGCCGCCCTTCTCATACAGGCGTTGATCACCCTTCTCCTGCACCTCGACGTCGTCGGCGCGGTACGGCCACTGGATGCCGCGCTTCTGTTCGATGAGTTCGTGGTTCATGCCGGAGATGTCCACCAAGCGGCCGCGCGAGAGGTAGGCCATCTCGTCGAACACGTCCGAGGGGTTCTCAGGAAAATCGACCTTGACCCCCTGCGGGAAGCGTTTCGCCATCTGGTTGAAGATCCACAGGTCGGAGCGCGAATTGGCGTGGGGCTCGGTCACCTTGCGCACGATGTTGACGCGGCGCTCGGTGTTGGTGAACACGCCCTCCTTCTCCGCCCAGGTGGCGGCAGGGAAATAGACATGCGCATACTGGGTGGTCTCCACGTCGCGGTAGGAGTCCTGCACGATGAGGCACTCCAGTTTTTCCAACGTCTTGCGAATGCGCGGCGTGTTGGGCATGGAGGTCATGGGATTGGTGGCCACCAGCCACAGGCCCTTGATCTGCCCGGTCTCGATGGCGGGGAAGATGTCGGTCTCGGTGAGGCCGCGTTGTTTGGGCAGGAACTCGGGGTCGATGCCCCAGAACTTGGCGATCTCCTCGCGCTCGGCGGGATTCTCCAGCGTGCGATAGCCGGGCAGGCCGGAGCACGACGACCACTCGCGGGTGCCCATGGCATTGCACTGGCCGGTGATGGACAGGGAGGTGCCGCCGGGCTTGCCGATGTTGCCGGTGATCAGATTCAGGTTGTTGATACCCACCACACCGTCGGAACCGTGGGTGGATTGGTTGATGCCCATGGTCCAGATGGACATGGCGGCATCGGCCTTGGCGTACAGGCGGGCGACGTTGCGAATGGTGTCCTCGTCGATGCCACAGATCTTGGAGGCGGTCACCGGATCGTAGTCGGCGACCACTTTCTCCACCGCCTCGATGCCATTGGTGTGCTCATCGATGTAGTCACGATCCTCCAGACCCTCGTCGAGCATCACATGCATCAGCGCATTGAGCAGCACCACATCGGTGCCGGGAGTGATGGCCAGGTGCATGTCAGCCTGCTGGGCCAACATGGTGACGCGGGGATCGACGACGATCAGCGGAAAATTGCGCTGCTCACGTGCCTCGCGCATGCGCCAGTAGATGATGGGGTGCTGCTCGGGCAGATTGGAACCGAAGGCGATCAGGCAGTCGGTGTTCTCGAAGTCCTCGTAGCAGCCGGGCGGGCCGTCGGAGCCGAAGGAACGCTTGTAGCCGGACACCGCCGAGGCCATGCACAGGGTGGTGTTGCCGTCGTAGTTGTTGGTGCCGATAACCGCGCGCGACAGTTTGCCCAGGGTGTAGAACTCTTCAGTAAGCAACTGGCCGGTGGAGACGATGGCAAAACTGTCGCGGCCGTATTTTTCCTGGATGCGCTGGATTTCTGCGCCGGCCTTATCCAGGGCCTCGTCCCAAGGGGCCTCCCGGTAGTCTTCGGTGATGCTGTTGCGGATCAGTGGCTGCTCGCCACGGCCCTTGGCATCGAAGATCTCGTGTTCGAAGATGCCCTTGACGCACAGCTTGCCGCGATTGACATCAGCCGAACCGACTCCCCGAGAGGATACCGGCTTGCCTTCGCCGTTGACGCCCACCTCGATGGAGCAGCCAGTCGAGCAATAACCACAAGTGGTATATACCCACTTCTCGACGCCTTTGTCGGCCATCTTGATAGGGTTCTTTTTTCCGCGTCCAAAGAGCATTTCTGCAGACCTCTAAGCTTGAGTAAAGTGCAATGCCGAACGATCGATATCGGTTCTGTGTATGTGTATCAGCGGGAAGACAGGGACAGATACACCTTGCCTGCCTTCACCTTCACTGGGTAAACGGCCGTGCAGCCTTCGTCGGGCGCCACCGCCTCGCCGGTGGCCAGTTCGATGTTCCAATTGTGCAACGGACAGGTCACCTGCCCATCGTGCACGATGCCCTGACTCAACGGCCCACCCTGGTGGGGACAGGCGTCGCGCAGGGCGAAGATCTCGTCATCCTTGGTACGGAAGATGCCGATGTCGCCCTCGCTGGTCTTCACCACACGGGCGCCCAGTTTGGGGAT
>JANTGX010000337.1 GCA_024762755.1 Gammaproteobacteria bacterium | reverse complement strand
ATCGACGGCCAGCAGGTCGAGGCGGTGGACGAACTGCTCCTGGCCATGGAGATGCGCGAACAGGAGGGCGGCCTCGCCGGTCTCGAACTGCGCCTGAGCAACGTGGCCAGCTTCACCGACGGCGACGCCGACTTCGCCTTCGAGGACGAGCGTGTGGTGCGCCTGGGCAGCCGCATCACGGTGGCCGCCGGCGACGCCAGCCAGCCGCAGGAGATCTTTCGCGGCGTGATCACGGCGCTGGAGGCCGAGTTTCCCGGCGAGGGTCCGCCGGAGCTGTTGCTGCTGGCCGAGGACGCCCTGCAGCCGGCGCGCATGGCCCGCCGCAGCAAGGTCTACCGCGACATGGGCCTGGCCGAGGTGGTGCAGAGCGTGGCCCAGACGCTGGGCCTGCAGGCCGAGGTAACGTCACTGGACGATCCCCGCGGCACCTGGGTACAGCTCAACGAAAGCGACCTGGCCTTTCTGCGCCGCCTGCTGCACGGCGTCGATGCCGACCTGCAGATCGTCGCCGACCGGTTGCAGGTGGCGCCCGTCAGTGAGGTCCAGCGCGAGGCCCTGGAGCTGGCCATGTTCGACGACCTGCGCAGCGTGCGCTTCATCGCCGATCTGGCGCACCAGGTGACGGCGGTCACCAGCGCCGGCTGGAACCCGCACAGCGGGCAGACCGTGAGCGGCCGCGGCGAGGGCCGGAACCTGGGGCCGGGGCGTGGTCGGCGCGGTGCCGACCTGCTGCGCGAGGCCCTCGGCGAGCGGGTCGAGCACGTGGGCCAGATCGCGGTGACCAGCAACGAGGAGGCCCAGGCCCTGGCCGACACGGTATTCGACCGGCGTGCGCGCAGCTTCGTCACCGCGGAAGGCACCGCCACCGGCCACCCGCGCATCCGGGTCGGCTGCCACCTCAGTCTCACCGGGGTCAGCCCGCGCTTCGCCAACACCTACTACGTCACCAGCACCCACCATCGCTACAACGTCCGGGAGGGCTACATGACCGATTTTCGCGCCGAGAGCGCCGCCCTGAGAGAGGTCTCATGAGCGACCAGAACCTGCTGCATCAGCTGGTCCCCAGTCTGCACGGCGGCAGTCTGCTGGGCGTGGTGGTGGCGGTGGACGATCCCGATCAGCTGGGCCGGGTGAAGGTCCGCCTGTTGTCCTTCGATGGCAGCGAGGCACAGGACGCCGCGGTGTGGGCGCGGGTCGCCGTGCCCTTCGCCGGCGACCGTCGCGGGGCCTTCCTCATCCCCGACGTGGACGACGAGGTGCTGGTGTCCCTGGTCAACGGCGATCCTCGTCAGCCCATCGTCATCGGCGGCCTGTGGAGCGGTCGCACCGAGGTGCCGGAGACCCTCGGCGGCAGTGGTGACAGCGTCGACCGCTGGAGCTTCACGGGCAAGGCGGGCACGCGCATCGCCATCGAGGAAGAGACCGCCAGCCAGGCCACCATCCGTTTCACCACCCCCGGCGGCGTCAGTGGCGAACTCACCGACGACGGCGGCGGCAAGGTGGAATTCCGCCTCAATGGCACCAGCGTAACCTGTGATTCCCAAGGGGTGACGGTGAACACCGCGGCCAAGGTCACCATCCAGGCCAGTCAGGTGGAGGTGAGCGCCGGCATGGTCACGGTCAACGCCGGCATGTCGCGCTTCAGTGGCGTGGTGCAGGCCGACACGGTGATCACCAATAGCGTGGTCAGCGCCTCCTACACGCCGGGGGCGGGCAACATATGGTAGCGCCGCGCACACCCACGCCACTCGGTCGCGGCGCCCACGCGGCCGTGCGCTGGTTGGGGCCGTTGCCCATCTGGGCCCGGCCCGGCCCGGCGGGTCTGCGCCTGGGCGACAGCGCCGCCGCGGCGCGGCCGGCCATCCTGCGTTTCGATCACGACGATTTCATGCAGGACTATCTCGACACCCTGCAGACGGCCCCCGAACGCCTGGCCGAGTGGCAGGCCCAGCCGGAGACCTGGCGGGCGCCCATGGCCACGCCCGCACGCCAGGTCGCGGGCGTGGCCTCGGCGACCCTCGACAGCCGTGTGGCCGGCGGGGTGGTGGCACAGGTGGCCCATGTGGTCGACCACACCCACCGCCAGACGACGGCACGAAAACGCCGCGCCCGGCGCGGGCTGCCCGGCGGCATCGACCTGTTGCCGCTGAAGTCCCGTCTGCGCCGGGCCCTGCCGCAGGAGACGGCCCTGCCCCTGCCGCTGAAGCTCTACCAGGCGGGGCAGAAGCGCCACTACCTGGTGTGCGCCTCCCTGGTGCACGAGGCGCCGGGCCTGCCCGACTGTCTGCCGGCGGTGGATCGCCAGGAACGCGTCGGCTTCGTCGTGCGTCGCCTGCTGCCGCCGGCCGATCGCGAGCAGGCACCCCTGGCCGAGTGGGACGAGTTCGCCTTCGTCCCCGGCCCACAGGGCAATACCTGGCAGCGGGTGGCGGCGCACGGCTCGGCCAGCGCCCGTCGTCTGGTGAACGGCGAGGAGGAGCTGCCGCTGTTCCCCAGCGCCTATCGCAGCGCCTGTGACGAGCAGCGTAGGCTGTTCAGCGGCAGTCTGCCGGTGAGCCGGCGGGAACAGTGGGTGGGCGCCGAACTGGGCGGGGATGCAGAGACCGGCGTGCCTGCCGCGGTGGCACCGGGGCTCGCCGCGCAGTTGCTGAACAGCGACGTGGTGGCGCCGTGGAAGCTGCTGCTGGAGCAGGCATCGTTTCAGG
>JANTGX010000336.1 GCA_024762755.1 Gammaproteobacteria bacterium | reverse complement strand
GGGCTGGCATAGGCGCGCAGCCCGCCGTGCGCCAGATCGGCACCCTTCAGGCCCGCCGCGATGCCGTCGGCAAAGGCCTCGGACAGGCGCCGCAAGGCCTTGGGCGGCAGTTCCTCGGTGCCGATTTCGATGAGCAGGTCGCGGCTGGTGGTCATAGTCTGTCTCGTGGTTTTATTGATTTCGGCAATTTAACGCGGAGGACGCGGAGGCGCAGAGGACACGGAGAAAACCTTTGAAATAATTTTGCAATCTCTGCGCCCTCTGCGCCTCCGCGTCCTCCGCGTTTCCATCCCGGGCATGATCACGCCCCGGATCCGGACAACATGGGAAAGCCCAGCTTCTCACGTGCGGCATAGTAGGCCTCGGCCACGGCGCGCGAGAGGGCGCGCACGCGCAGGATGTAGCGCTGGCGTTCGGTGACGGAGATGGCGTGGCGGGCGTCGAGCAGATTGAAGGTGTGCGAGGCCTTGAGCACCTGTTCGTAGGCGGGCAGGGGCAGGCCGGCCTCTACCAGGCGTTGGGATTCGCGCTCGCAGGTGTCGAACCAGGCGAACAGGGCCTCGGTGTCGGCATGCTCGAAATTGTAGGCGGACTGCTCCACCTCGTTCTGGTGGAACACGTCGCCGTAGGTGATCTTGCCCAGCGGGCCATCGGTCCAGGTGAGGTCGTAGACGCTCTCCACCCCCTGCAGGTACATGGCGATGCGCTCCAGGCCATAGGTGATCTCGCCGCTGACGGGTTTGCACTCCAGGCCGCCCACCTGCTGGAAGTAGGTGAACTGGGTGACCTCCATGCCGTTCAGCCACACCTCCCAGCCGAGGCCCCAGGCGCCCAGCGTCGGCGATTCCCAGTTGTCCTCGACGAAGCGGATGTCGTGCACCAGCGGGTCGATGCCGAGCATCTTCAACGAGCCCAGATACAGCTCCTGGATCGCCAGCGGCGAGGGCTTGATGACCACCTGGAACTGGTAGTAGTGCTGCAGGCGGTTGGGGTTCTCGCCGTAGCGGCCATCGGTGGGGCGACGCGAGGGCTGCACATAGGCGGCGCTCCACGGCTCGGGGCCGATGGCGCGCAGGAAGGTGGCGGGGTGAAAGGTGCCGGCGCCCACCTCCATGTCCAGGGGCTGCAGGATCACGCAACCCTGTTCGGCCCAGTAGTGTTGCAGGGCGAAGATCAGCCCCTGAAAGGTCGAAACGTCTGGATTCGCTGACATGGCTCGGTCGGTGTCTGCTCTGGCGTGAAAGGCCGCACAGTATACCCGCTGTGCCTATGGCGCGGAATGCGCGGCAATACAGCGACTTGCCCCGGCCGCCGATATACGGGATAACAACGCCACCACAGCGGAGGCAATGGCATGGGCCAGGAGATCGAGAAGAGCCGCTTCTCAGCCGGGGAGTTCGAGGAATTCCGCGCGCGATTGCGCACGGAGACCGAACTGCTCGGCCGCTGGTTCGCCGAGGGTCGCTTCGATCCCGGCCCGCCGCAGGCCGGCTTCGAGCTGGAGGCCTGGCTGGTGGACGAGGGGCTGCGGCCGGCGCCGCGCAACGCCGAGTTCATCGAGCGCCTGGGCAGTCCCCTGGTCTCTCCGGAGCTGGCCCGCTTCAACGTCGAGTTCAACATCGACCCCCTGCCCCTGGGCGGCGACGTCCTCGACCGCATGGCCGCCGGCCTGGGCGAGACCTGGGCCCACGGCAGGGCCGTGGCGCGTGAGCTGGACTGTGCGCTGGTGATGATCGGCATCCTGCCCACGGTGAGCGAGGCGGACCTCAGCACCGCCAACCTCTCGCCCCTGAACCGCTACCGGGCGCTCAACGCCGAGATCCTGCGCCTGCGCGAGGGGCGGCCGCTGCACCTGGACATCCACGGCCAGGCCCTGCTGCAGACCGAACACGCCGACGTGATGCTGGAATCGGCCACCACTTCATTCCAACTGCACCTGCAGACACCCCCGGCGCTGGCCCGCCACGCCTACAACGCCGCCATCGCCGCCTCTGCGCCGCTGGTGGCGGTGAGCGCCAACTCACCCTACCTGTTCGGCCGCGACCTGTGGGCCGAGACCCGCATCCCGCTGTTCGAACAGTCGGTGGAGGTGGGCGGCTATGCCGGCGCCGCCCACGGCCCGCTGCATCGCGTCGGTTTCGGCACCGGCTATGCCCGCCACAGCCTGCACGAGGTCTTCGTCGAGAACCTGGAGCACTTCCCCGTGCTGCTGCCGGTGCTGTTCGACGAGCCGCCCGAACGCCTGGCCCACCTGCGCCTGCACAACGGCACCCTGTGGCGCTGGAACCGGCCGTTGATCGGCTTCACCCGGCACGCCGACGGCAACGAGCTGCCCCACCTGCGCATCGAGCACCGGGTGATCCCGGCCGGCCCCAGTGTGCTGGACGAGGTGGCCAACGCGGCCTTCTTCTATGGCCTGATCTGGCAGCTGGCGGCGGAGGGCGAGGCGCTGACCCGGCAATTGCCCTTCGCCACCGCGCGCGACAACTTCTACGCCGCCGCCCGCCACGGCCTGCATGCCCACCTGAGCTGGGGCGACACCCCGCACCGGCCGGCCGGCGAGCTGCTGCGCGAGACCCTGCTGCCCCTGGCCGCCGAGGGCCTCGCCGAGCTGGGCGTGGGCGCCGCCGAACGCAGTCGCTATCTGGGCATCATCGAGCAGCGCGTGGCGCGCGGCCAGAACGGCGCCAGCTGGCAGCGCGCCTACT
>JANTGX010000335.1 GCA_024762755.1 Gammaproteobacteria bacterium | reverse complement strand
CCGACGAACTCCTCCGCCGACATGCCGGAGAGGAGGGCCAGGGCCAGCTTGGGGCCGACGCCGGAGACCTTGATCAAGGCGCGGAACAGGCGGCGGTCGTCCTCGCGGGCAAAGCCGTAGAGGAGTTGGGCGTCCTCGCGCACCACGAAATGGGTGTGCAGGATCACCTCGCTGCCCACCGCGGGCAGCTCGTAGAAGGTGGTCATGGGGGCCTCCAACTCGTAGCCGACGCCGTTGACGTCGAGTAACAGGGCAGGGGCCTGTTTGTGCAGCAGGGTGCCTTTGAGTCGGCCGATCATGTGTGTCCCCGGGTGGTGTGGGCGATCTGCGCCAGGCTGGCGCGGGTGTTGCCGTGACAGAGCGCGGCGGCGAGGGCGTCGGCGGCATCGGCCTGAGGGGTGCCGGGCAGGCTGAGCAGGACGCGCACCATGTGCTGTACCTGCTCCTTGGCGGCGCGCCCCTTGCCCACCACGGACTGCTTGATCTCCGCCGGACTGTACTCGTGCACCGGCACACCGTGCTGGATCACGGCACAGATGGCGGCGCCGCGGGCCTGGCCCAGTTTGAGGGCGGAATCGGCGTTGCGGTGCATGAAGACCCGCTCGATGGCCATCTCCTGCGGTTCATGGGTGACCACCAGCTCGCCGACGGCGGCGAAGATGACACCGAGACGCTCGGCCCAGCTCTCGCCACTCACCCGCACGAAGCCGCTGGTGACGTAGCGGGCGCTGCGGCCGTCGCTCTCGATGATGCCGAAGCCGGTGAACCGGGAACCGGGGTCGATGCCGAGGATGCGGATCACGACGGTGCGATCGCCGCCGCCCGGGGACAATGCCGCCCGTCCCTCCGCCCCGCCCCGCCGCAGACAGGCGACCGGCGGGCGGCGCTATGGGCGGGGGCGATCGGGCTCACAATTGCGCCATGACTTCGTCGGAGAACTCGGCATTGCTGTAGACCTTCTGCACGTCGTCCAGGTCCTCCAGCATGTCCACCAGCCGCATGACCTTTTCTGCATCCTCCACGCCCAGCTCCACGCTGGTGGAGGCCTGCATGGTGACCTCGGCGTTCTCAGGCGGCAGGCCGGCGGCGGTCATGGCCTCCTTGACGTTGAGCATCTCCTCCCAGGGGGTGATGACGTCGATGGAGCCGTCGTCGTTGACCACCACGTCGTCGGCGCCGGCCTCCAGGGCGGCCTCCATGATGGCGTCCTCGTCACTGCCCGGCGGATAGCTGAGCACCCCGATCTTGCTGAACAGGTAGGCCACGGAGCCGTCGGTGCCCAGATTGCCGCCGCTCTTGGTGAAGGCGTGGCGCACCTCGGAGACGGTGCGGTTGCGGTTGTCGGTGAGGCATTCCACCATCACCGCGACACCGGCCGGGCCGTAGCCCTCGTAGCGGATCTCTTCGTAGTTTTCACCCTCACCGGCACCGGCACCGCGCTTGACGGCGCGCTCGATGGTGTCCTTGGGCATGTTGTTGGAGAGGGCGGCGTCGATGGCGGAACGCAGACGCGGATTGGCGCTGGGGTCGGGGCCGCCCATCTTGGCGGCGACGGTGATTTCGCGAATCAGTTTGGTGAAGAGCTTGCCCCGCTTGGCATCCTGGGCCCCTTTACGGTGACGGATGTTGGCCCATTTACTGTGTCCTGCCATGACGACCTCGAAGAGACTGAGAGAGATAAACCACTGATTCTACCCAATTCGCGGCGGCGCATAAACGCGCGTCGTGGGCTAGGCCTCTGGCTGGGCCTCGTTTGTCGTGGCCTTCTGCCCTGTGGCCTTCTGCCCGGTGGCCTTCTCTGCAGGGGCCGGCTTGCGCGGCCGGTGGCCGCGTAACTGACCGAGCAGACCATTGGCGAGGGGCAACAGGCGCAGCAGGAGGGGTGCGACGAAGGCGCGGCCTTCGTCGGTGGCCAGCCACAGGGCGAGGGAGAGGCCGGCCTCCCGCCACTTGCCCTGGGAGAGGGCGGAGAGCGCCGGGCCGATGTCGAGGTTGGCGTCTGCCGCGCGCAGCCGGTCCTTGGCCTCGGCCAGGCTCAGGTCGTGTCGCGGCACGTATCGGCCCACGGTCACGGCGCGCAGACGCTCACGCGCCTCCTCCGGGCTCAGCGAGTCCATCGCACTGCCAGCCGCGCGGTGGCCAGGGCCAGCGCCAGGGCCAGCAGGGCCAACAGCAGCGCGGCGGCAGGCGGGCCGACCCACGCCGCGGTGTATTGATAGACGCCCCAGAGGAAGAAGCCCAGGGCGACCAGGCCGATGACCGCGCTGAGGCCGACGAAGGCCAGGCCCCAGCCGACGCGCATGGTCTCTTCGCGGAGGGTGCGGCCCTCGGCCTCCAGCAGGTCGAGAAAGGCGATGATGAAATCGGAGATGGTGGTCTTCACGGTGCCCCCTCAGCGAAACAGATGGGTCATGCGGGCGTAGAGATACCCTACGCCAAAGGCCAGGGCGAGGCTCGCCAGCGGGTGGCGGACCACCTCCTGCTCGAGGTCGTCGAGGGTCTGCTCGCCGTGCCGGCGGGTCTCTTCGAAGCGGTCACGCAGGATCTGCCATTCGTCCTCGGCCTCTTCGCCCGCGCTGCTGGCCGGCGTCTCGTCTGTCGCGCCCTGATCGCCGCTCTCGGCACGACGCCCTTCTGCCGCCTGCTCACGCTGCAACAGGGTGCGCAGCCCTTCGTTGATGGCCGCCACGTCCTCGCGCAGTTGGTCGAAGTCGGCCTTCAGTGCCGCCAGTTCGTCCGTTCTTTCC
>JANTGX010000334.1 GCA_024762755.1 Gammaproteobacteria bacterium | reverse complement strand
TCGAGGAACAGCAGGGCGCCATAGTGGGCGTGGCGGCGGGCGGCACGGATCTCGTGCTCCAGGCGGTTGATGAGCATGCGCCGGTTGGGCAGGTTGGTGAGGGGGTCGAAGTAGGCCAGGCGCTCGATACGCGCCTCGGCCCGCTGGCGCTCGCCGATATCGTGGCCGATGCCCATCAGGCAGGGGCCCTGCGCCGTCTGCAGACGGCTGAGGCTGAACTCGAAACTGGCCATTCCGCCACCGCGGGCGAGGAGCCGGATCTCGCCCGTGGCGCTGCCGGTGTGCAGGGCCTGCTGCAATTGACGCAGGCAGGACGGGCGTGTCTCCTCGCTGCACAGCGCAACCAGCGGCATCCCGGCCAGCGTCTGGCTGGGATGATCGCTGAGCCGTGCCAGGTGGCGGTTCCAGCGCCGCAGGCGCAGCTGGTCGTCGAGCAGGAAGAAGATGCCGGGCAGGGCGTCGATGAGGCGGCCGGAGAGGGTCTGCGGGTCGAGGGACAGGGCCGGCTCATTGTCCTCGGGCGTCGTGCGGCGCAGGCGCAACAGTCTGCCCTGGCCTCTCTCACCGAGGGGGATGTCCTCCTGCGTCAGCCGCAGGGGGCGGCCCTGACGGTCCAGCACCTGACCGGCGTCCTCCGTCGCGCCCTCGGCCGGGGGCAGGATCTCGCCCCGGTGACGGCCCTGGGCGCTATCTGCGGTCCAGCCGGTGAGGGCCTCGGCGGCGGTATTCATGTGCTGGATGCGGTCATCCGGATCGGCGATGAGCAGGGCCTCGTCGCTGGCCCCGAGGGTGATTTCGAGGGCACTGGCCAGCTGTCGTTCGTCCCCCTGCGGTGTCGCCAGCAGGGGCGTCCGACGCCATTGCAGGACGCGGAAGCCGAGCAGGGAGAGGACTACCAGCAGGGCGATCAGCGCCGAACGCAGTTGCAGTGTGGCCAGATCGGCGGTGGCGGTCTGCGCCCGCAGCAGGCCGCGGCTGGCGTCCAGTTGGCGAAGGGCCTGGAGGAACAGCGTGGTGAGGGACGAGGCCGGTGTTGCCGGCGCGCTGCCGGCCTGGTGCAGCCAGTCACGCAGGGTGCGCACGAAGGGGCGCAGGTGAGGGGTCTGTTCACTCTGCGCCTCGTTGGCCTGCAGGGCGCGTTCCAGTCGCCCGGCGGCGCGGCGAAAATCCGCGCTGTCGGGGCCGCCGGCGGTCGCCGCCTGCGCCACCCACATGGCGGCGTGGGTCGTCTGCAGGCTGACGAGCAGACTGGCCGCCGTCTCGCCCGCCTGCAGACGGGCGGGAATCTGGGCCAGCGTTAGGGTGGCAAAGAAGGCCACCAGAGACAGGATCAGGAACCCGCCCAGGCGGGCATAGCGACGCCCGGTCGTCCCTTGCTCCGACTGTGTCATGCCTGTTTCGCCACGCCTGCAAGGCCTCGACCGCGAGGCCGAAAGGGCCCCCTCCACACCTTCATGTAGCACGAAATCCTCCTCCCGTCTGAGACTTATTACCCCTCAATAGCGCCATTTCGCTGCCGATCCCCTCATGCCTCGGCAGGATTTTTTCGTCTCGCCCCGGTCTTGCTGGCCCGCGCGGGATTTTTTGCTTTGCCACGAAGCGCGCTATCATGCGGCTCCCTGTTTAGCTTGGTATTTCCCGCCCATGAGCCCTCATCCCGTCCCCCCTGGCCGCCGCCCACGGCACACCCTGCGCGTGTTGTTGCTCGCCCTGTTGATGGGGATGGCCCTGCCGGCCTGGGGTGGGGCGGGCCTGGAGCGTCTGCATGCCTTCTTCACCGCCCAGGGTGCCCTGCGCGCCAGCTTCGAGCAGACCGTGCAGAATCCTGCCTTCGATCAACCGGAGACCGCCCGCGGTACCCTGCTCATGCAGCCCCCCAACCGCTTCCGCTGGGACTATCAGGAACCCTACCGGCAGCAGATCGTCGCCGACGGCAAACGCCTGTGGTTCTACGACGTGGATCTCGATCAAGTGGTGGTGAAACCGCTGGACGCGGCCCTCGGCGACACCCCGGCCATGTTGCTCAGTGGCAGCGGGGCGGTGGAGGATCGCTTTGAGGTGCGCGAACTGCCCGACCGTGGCGATGGCCTGGCCTGGGTCGAACTCACCCCGCGGGGCAAGGACACCGGTTTCGAGGCCGTGCGTCTGGGCTTCGACGCCCACGACCTGCGCCGCATGGAACTGGTGGACGGCTTCGGTCAGGTGACGCGGCTGAGGTTCTTCGACATCGAACGCAATGTGCGGGTGGACCCGGCGGCCTTTCGCTTCGAGCCGCCGCCCGGGGTGGACGTGATCGGCGGGAACGAGGATTGATGTCGGGGTATGTCGCGCATGGCTGATACCGCCGACCTGTTCGCCGCCAGCGCGGCCGAGGATCTCGGCGGCCGACCACTGGCCGACCGTCTGCGGCCGCGAGAGCTGGGCGAATACCGTGGCCAGGGCCACCTGCTCGGGCCGGGCAAGCCGCTGCGCCGCGCACTGGAGGCCGATCACCTGCATTCCATGGTCTTCTGGGGCCCGCCGGGTACCGGTAAGACCACCCTGGCGCGTATGATCGCGCGCCGTGCCGAGGCCGAGTTCATCAGCCTCTCGGCGGTGCTCTCCGGGGTCAAGGAGATCCGCGCCGCCATCGACAGTGCGCAGCGCCTGCGCCGCGAGCAAGGGCGCGCCACGGTGCTGTTCGTCGACGAGGTGCATCGCTTCAACAAGTCGCAGCAGGACGCCTTCCTGCCCTTCGTCGAGGACGGCACCGTCACCTT
>JANTGX010000333.1 GCA_024762755.1 Gammaproteobacteria bacterium | reverse complement strand
GTGCACCCAGAGGGTGACGGGTTGGCGGCGCTTGGGGACTTTCAGGGTATCGTTGCTCACGGTCTGGCCCTATGTCTGCGGTACGAAATGGTTCGCAATATTGGCACGAAGTGGCGTGCTGGGTGATGAGGGTACGCCGGGGCGGTGGCGAAGTCGGGGCAGGATGGCACTGTTTCGGCGTTGTACAGTGCCGGGATGCGATCCCACGCAGGGGTCGCTACGAGCACGCGGGGTGCGGCCAATTCGGCGACGGTGCGTGGAATGGCGTGCCGGTCAGCGCCGGCGTTCGCTGCGGAATTTTGTGGCGTACTTCCCATGACTGCCAAGACTGGTCGATCTCCGACTGCATCCGTCGACGGTGCGCCTAGCGGCCGGTCGCCTGCACAGGCCAATGCTGCACGGTCTCGTCTCCTCACTCTTGTCTCCTCACTCGTGCACAGTATATGCCACGTGTCGCGCCGATTGTCACCGTCGAATCTGACAGGCTGTAAAAATGGCTGAAGATATGGGGCTTACTGTCGACAATGGGCATGGCGCCATGGCCGACGGCCGGCGACAGACGAATGGGGTACCATAAACGGATGAACAGTATACGGGCCGATGTACAGGCCGATCTCGAGATTCTGAATGGCGATCTCGCCGGTGAGAGCTTCCCCCTCGGCGACGAGCTATTGGTCGGTCGTTGCGAGGGCGATGCGCCGGTGGCGGGCAAACTCTGCCTGCCGGACGCCCGGGTCAGCCGCGAGCACGCCTGCATCGTGCGCCGCGACGGCGCCTATTTCGTGCAAGATCTGGGGTCCACCAACGGCAGTCTGCTGAATGCGCGCGTCCTCACGCCGCAGGCGTTCTACCCTCTGCACGAAGGCTGTAATCTGCAGTTCGGCGGTGTACACCTGCGCTTTCGACCCAACCTCAGCCGCCCCGCCAAGGCCGATGCAGCCTGGGGCTCGGCGCTGGGAGAGCACGAGGAGGCCTTCGATCTGGCCCTGATCGCGGGGGGCGATGCCGAGGGGCCGGCGGCCGGGGAGGCCTCCATGCAGATCGTCGGCAGCGCCTCGGCGCGGCCCAATATCAGCATGGCCGTGGATGCGGTCGAGGCCCTGAAGGCCCTGCGCAGTCATATCGCCGATGGCGAGATGACCGCCAAGGGGGCGCAGGGTCGGTTGCGCGCGCTGGCCAAGATCAGTATCGACCTGGGTGGTCACCGTGATCGTGAGAGCCTGTTGACCAAGGTCATGGATCTCATTTTCGATATCTTTCCCACTGCCGACCACGCCTATGGGCTGTTGTGCCGCGCCAGCGACGACGGCCGCGAGCGACTCAAGCCCGTGGTGTCGCTGAGTCGGCAGAAGGGGCGGGTGGCGGTCGCCATCTCTCGCGCCATCATCAGCGAGGTGATCAGCAAGCGACAGGCCGTGCTCTCCAGTGATGCCCGTGCCGACCGGCGCTTCGACAGCCATCAATCCATCATCGGCCTGGGTATTCGCAGCGTGATGTGCGTGCCGCTACTGGTCGAGGACGAGGTGCTGGGCCTGATCCAGGTGGATACCGGCAGCACCCACGATTTCGATCAGGACGATCTGCAGGTGCTCACCGGGATCGGCGCACAGGCGGCCATCGGCCTGAAGAATCTGGGGCTGGTTGAGGACATCCAACAGCTCTTCGAGGGTTTCGTCAGTGCCTCGGTGCACGCCATCGAGGCGCGTGATCCGAGCACCGCCGGCCATTCCTTCCGTGTCGCCGAATACAGCCAGGGGCTGGCCGCGGCGGTGGATCGCTCGACCCTGCCCGCCCTGCGCGATGTCAGTTTCAGTCGCGAGCAGTTGCACGAGCTGCGTTACGCCGCCCTGCTGCACGACTTCGGCAAGGTCGGCGTGCGTGAACACGTGCTGACCAAGGCCCACAAACTCTATCCGCGCCAGTTGGATCTGCTTCAGGCGCGCTTTCGGTTCGCCCGCGCCAGCCTGGAGCGGGCGGCCTACCGCGACCTGCTGGACGAGCTGGAGCGGGAGCCCCTGGGCCCCGCCGCCCTGCGTGAACGGCGGCGCAAGATCGAACAGATGCTGCAAGAAGAACAGCGCAAGATGCGTGATTTCATGGCGATGATCATGCAGGCCAACCAACCTGCCGTGGAACGGGTGAGCGTCCCTGACAATCTCGATGCCGTGCGCGATTTTCGCTTTCCCGGCGATGACGGCGAACCGATGGCCCTGCTCTCCGACTTCGAATTGGATGCCCTGACCCTGGCCCGCGGCAGCCTGACACCCGACGAGCGCCAGGAGATCGAGTCACATGTGGTGCATACCTATGCCTTCCTCAAGCACATCCCCTGGACCAAGGGCCTGGCCGCCGTGCCCGAGATCGCCTACACCCACCATGAGAAACTCGACGGCTCGGGTTATCCGCGCGGCATCGTCGGCGAGGAAATACCCCTGCAGGCGCGCATCATGACGGTCACCGACATCTACGATGCCCTCACCGCCGGTGACCGCCCCTACAAGCAGAGCCTGTCGGAAGAGGTGGCCCTGGACATCCTGCGCCAGGAGGCGCGCGCGGGCCGCATAGAGAGCCACTTGGTAGACATCTTTATCGACAGCGGGGTCTATCGACAGACCCGGGTGACGGAACGATGAGCCGGACCTCGTTGCCTGTCGCGGTGGCTTTCGTTAAGGTTGCGACCCCATTCTTTCCTGCGGCGAATAAAAGGCGGTTTTGATCCATGCCCGGCATCCATTGCGGCCACGACACCCATACTGGTCACGTCCGACCCCACAACGAGGA
>JANTGX010000332.1 GCA_024762755.1 Gammaproteobacteria bacterium | reverse complement strand
CCAGGGGCGTGCCGCGGCGGGTGTAGGAGAGATAGACCCGGCCATTGCGCGTAAACGCGGGGTCGAAGGCCATGCCCAGCAGGCCGGCCTCGTTGGGGCCGCTGTCCACCCGCGCGCGGAGATCGACGAACAGCGCCGGCGGCCGCCCCTCGGCCAGGCGCCACACCCGACCGCCCTGCTCCACCGCGTATTGCCCGCCAGCGGGGCCGGCGACGAGGGCCAGGGGACGTTGCAGGGGCGCGTCGGCGAACACCCGCTGCAGGGCGAGACCGGGCTCGCCGTGGGTGCGCGGGGCGGCCGTCTCGCCGCTGCAGGCGCCCAGTGCGGTGCACAGCAGCAGGATCTTCCACGGGCTGGCCCGGCCAAGGCGTGTGCATGTCCCCATCCCGTTGCTCTCCTGTTAGGCTTCGGCTTCGTCGAAGTCGATCCAGGAATGAGTGTGGACCAGCCCCCCCGTCATGTCACGCCGAGCGCCGCCCGTCTGGCGGTGGATGCCCGCCAGGCGCCGGCCCAGGCCCGCACCCTGGCCGAGGAGCTCGGCCTGCCGTTGTGCGACAGCGACGCACGCTGCCTCGGCTACGACTACCTGTTGGGCCATCCGCCGGCGGCGAACGGCGCCCTGGCCCTGCAGGACACCCGCGGCGAGGCGGCCACCCCGCTGTGGATCGATTTCGTCGGCGGGCGCATGGGCCATCGCCGGCGCTTCGGCGGCGGACGCGGCCAGCCCCTGGCGCGCGCCATGGGATTCAAGGGGGGCGAGACACCGCGCATCGTCGATGCCACCGCCGGCCTGGGGCGGGACGCCTTCGTCCTCGCCAACCTGGGCGCCGAGGTCACCCTGCTGGAGCGCTCGCCGGTACTCGCCGCCCTGCTCGCCGACGGCCTGGCACGCGCCGCCGCGGAGCCGGAGCTGGCGCCGGTGGTACAACGCATGCGCTTGATCCACACGGCCGCGGCCGACTGGCTGCGCGCCTGTCCGGCCGAGGCACGGCCCACGGTGGTCTACCTCGACCCCATGTATCCGCACCGGCAAAAGAGTGCCCTGGTGAAAAAGGAGATGCGCGCCCTGCGCGCGCTGGTGGGGGACGACGCCGATGCGCCGCAACTGCTCGCCGCGGCGCTCGATTGCGCCAGCCGGCGGGTGGTGGTGAAGCGCCCCAAGGGGGCGGCACCGCTGGCGGGACCGGTACCCGCCGCGGCGGTGGCCTCGAAGAATACCCGCTACGACCTCTATCCGCGAACGAACCCGCGGTGATCGCTCAGGGCTGTTCGAACTGCTGGATGAGCGCGGCCATGCGCTGTGCCGCCTCGGCCAGCTCGCGCGAGGCCTCGGTGCTCTCCGCCGCCCCCTGATCGGTGCGTTCGGCGATCTGCGCGATGCGCTGCAGGGAGCGGTTGACCTCGTCGGCGACGTTGCGCTGCGAGGCCACGGTGTCGCCGATATTTCGGGTCATGGCGGTGATGCCGCCGATGGCCTCGGCCAGGCTGCCCAGCACGTCGCCACCGGCGGCGGTGCGCTTGACGCCGTCCGCCACCTTGTCGCGGCCCTCCTCCATGGCCTGGCTGGCCTGGGCGATGCCGTCCTGCAGACGTTCGATCATCTGCTGGATCTCCTGGGTCGACTCCTGGGTACGCGAGGCCAGGGTGCGTACCTCGTCGGCCACCACGGCGAAGCCACGCCCCTGATCACCGGCGCGTGCCGCCTCGATGGCGGCGTTCAGGGCCAGCAGGTTGGTCTGCTCGGAGATGTCGCGAATGACGTCCACCACCGAGCCGATCTGGCCGCTATACTCGCGCACCGTGCTCACCACCTCGGTGGCATGGGTGACGGTGGCGGCCAGCTGGTCGATGCTGTCGATGGCACCCTCCACCACGGCCTTGCCCTCGGCCGCGGCCTGTTCGGCCTGCTGTGCGTCGTCGCTGGCCGAGCGCACGTGTTCCGCCACCTGCTGCACGGTGTTGAGCAGGCCGTTGAGGGCCTCGGCCACCGGGTCGATCTCGCCACGCTGCCGGTTGATGCCCTCGCGGGTCTCCTCGGCGATGGTCACGCTGCGCCCAGCGACCTTCTGCAACAAGCCGGTGGCGTCGTCGAGGCGCACCAACACCGTACGCAACATGGCCTTCTGCGCCAGCAGCGCGGTCAGCACCTGCGCCGATTCGTCGTTGCCACCGGCATACACCTGCTGCGCCAGGGGGCTGTCGAAGACCTCCCGCGCGATACCGGCGGCCCGCACCCAGGGACGGGCGATGAGACTGGCGAGGGGCAGACAGAGCCCGGCGGCGGCCAGCGCGGCGCCGCCGGTGGCCAGGGGCGCGAGCCCGGCGAGCCAACCCGTGACACCCACGGCACCGGCCGTCAGCAGGCCGAAACCCAGCCCCATGCGGGCCGCGGCGCCGAGCCGGCTGAAGCGGCCGGCCAGGCGCTTGCCGGCATTCAGACGCCGATACAGACGCTCGGCGCGATTGACCAGCTCACGCGGCGGCTTCACGCGTACCGATTGGTAGCCGACGATGTCGCTGCCGTTGAAGACCGGCGTGACGAAGGCATCCACCCAGTAGTGATCGCCGTTCTTGCAGCGGTTGTTGACCAGGCCCATCCACGGCCGCCCCGCCTTCACCGTGTCCCACAGGTCGGCAAAGGCCGCCGGCGGCATGTCCGGGTGACGCACCACGTTGTGGCTCTTGCCGATCAGCTCCTCTTCGTCGAAACCGCTGGTGTAGAGGAAGTCCTCGTTGACACTCTCGATGCGGCCCTTGGGATCGGTGGTGGAGATGATCTTGATC
>JANTGX010000331.1 GCA_024762755.1 Gammaproteobacteria bacterium | reverse complement strand
TTCCATCAGGTCTTTTTCTTTGGCCTCGAGGAGCTTGTCCACCTCGGCGATGTACTTGTCGGTGAGCTTCTGGATCGCCTCTTCGGCCTGGCGCTCCTCGTCCTCGGTGATCTCTTTTTCCTTCAGCAGGGCCTTGATGTCGCTGTTGGCGTCGCGCCGGATATTACGGATCGCCACCTTGGTCTGTTCACCCTCGTGACGCACCACGCGGATCATGTCCTTGCGCCGTTCCTCGGTGAGCGGCGGCAGGGGCACGCGGATGACCGTGCCGGAGGTCGCCGGATTGAGCCCCAGGTCGGAACTCATGATGGCCTTTTCCACCGGGCCGACCATGTTCTTCTCCCACGGTGTCACGGTGAGGGTACGGGCATCGCTCACGGTCACGGTGGCCACCTGATTGAGGGGCGTCTGGTTGCCGTAATAGTCGACGGTGATGTGGTCGAGCAGGCTGGTGTGGGCGCGGCCGGTTCGCAGCTTGGTCAGCTCGTGCTTCAGCGCCTCGATGCTCTTGCCCATGCGCTTTTCGGCGTCGGCCTTGATTTCATTGATCATTGTTGTCTCGCTCCGAAACTGTGGCGGTTTTCGATCCGGTAAGAGGGGCATCGGGCCGGGCCGTGCGGTCCCACAGGGACTACCGCTCGCCCACACAGGGACCATCGTGGCACGCCCACCACCCTTGCCGGGTGGCGGGCGCCAGATCAGGCGTTGCTGCCCTCGTTCTCCACCAGGGTGCCTTCCGGCTCGCCGCGCATGATACGCATGAGGGCACCGGGCTTGTTCATATTGAACACGCGAACGGGCATGCGTTGATCGCGGCAGAGGGCGATGGCGGTGGCATCCATGACCCCCAGCTTGCGTTCCAGCACCTCGTCGTAGGTGAGATGGGTATAGAGCACGGCGCCGGCCTCCTTCACGGGATCGGCGGAGTACACGCCGTCCACCTTGGTGGCCTTGAGGACCACGTCGGCATTGATCTCGATGCCGCGCAGGCTGGCGGCCGAATCGGTGGTGAAGAACGGACTGCCGGTGCCGGCGGCGAAGATCACCACCCGGCCCTTTTCCAGATGACGGATGGCGCGGCGCCGGATGTAGGGCTCACAGACCTGTTTGATGGCCAGCGCCGAGAGCACACGCACCGGCACGTCCTGGCGTTCCAGGGCATCCTGCATGGAGAGCGCGTTGATGACCGTGGCCAGCATGCCCATGTAGTCGGCATTGGCGCGGTCCATGCCGCTGGCGGCCAGGCTCACACCACGGAAGATATTGCCGCCGCCGATGACCAGAGCCACCTGGATGCCACAATCCACGAGATGCTTGATCTCGGCCGCCGTGCGTTCGAGCACCGCCGGGTCGATGCCGAACTCGGCATCGCCCATGAGTGCCTCACCACTGATCTTGAGCAGGATCCGTCGATAGACGAACTCCGATCCCGCCTGTTCGTTCGCCTCGCTCATCTCAGCTGCCCTTGACCTGGGCCATCACCTCGTCGGCAAAGTTCTCGTTCTTCTTCTCGATGCCCTCGCCCACCTCCAGGCGATCGAAGCCGCGCACCTTGGCCCCGGCCTTGTCCAGCAACTGGGCGACGGTCTGATCGGCATCCTTGACGAAGGGCTGGCCCAGCAGGGTCACCTCCTTGAGGAACTTCTTGATCCGGCCCTCGACCATCTTCTCCACGATCTCCGGCGGTTTGCCACTCTCGGCGGCCTGGGCGGCGAAGATGTCGCGCTCCTTCTGGATCATCTCCGCCGGGACGTCGGCCTCGGACACGCAGGCCGGCTTGCTGGCGGCGATGTGCATGGCAATGTCGCGCGCCAGGGCCTCGTCGCCCCCTTCCAGCTCCACCATCACGCCGATGCGGCCGCCATGCAGATAGGTACCCAGCACGCCGTCGGTGCGACGGGTGGTCACACGGCGCACGTTGATGTTCTCACCGATCTTGGCGATCAGGGCCTTGCTCGCCTCGGCGATGGTCTCGCCGCTGGGCAGGCTCTCGGCCAGCAGGGCATCGATATCGGCCGGCATTGTCTTCAGGGCGGTCTCCGCCACGGCGTTGGCGAAATCGATGAAGTCGTCACCCTTGGCCACGAAGTCGGTTTCACAGTTGACCTCGACCATGGCGCCCTGCTTGCCGTCCTCGCTCAACTTGAACACCACCAGGCCCTCGGCGGCGGTGCGGCCGGCCTTCTTGTCGGCCTTGGCCAGACCGGTCTTGCGCATGTGCTCGACGGCCGCTTCGATGTCGCCGCCGGTCTCCACCAGGGCCTTCTTGCATTCCATCATGCCGGCGCCGGTGCGCTCGCGCAGTTCTTTTACCTGAGATGCCGTAATCGCCATAACTCTCGTCCTCAATTTGGTGTTGGTACAAACGGCCCCGCATGAGCGGGGCCGGAAATCATTCGGTAGCCGGCCGCGCGGAGGCGGCGGCCGGTACTTGCCAGGGCTTAGGCGGAGGCCGTCGCTTCCCCGCCCTCTTGGGTCTCTTCGACCTCGACGAAGCTGTCATCGGAGACGGCCTCCTCGATCATTTGCATGCGGCTCTCGAGGATGGCGTCGGCCACACCGCGGCAGTAGAGCTGGATGGCGCGGATGGCGTCGTCGTTGCCGGGGATGACGTAATCGATGCCATCCGGGCTGTTGTTGGTGTCGACCACGCCGACCACCGGGATACCCAGCTTGTTGGCCTCGGCCACGGCGATCTTTTCATGCCCCACGTCGATGACGAAGAGGGCGTCGGGCAGGCCGTTCATGTCCTTGATGCCACCCAGGCTGCGGTTGAGCTTCTCGTATTCACGGG
>JANTGX010000330.1 GCA_024762755.1 Gammaproteobacteria bacterium | reverse complement strand
ATGCCCTTCGGTATCGTCAACGAGACCCACGAGCCGCCCACCTTCTATGGCGTGGAACGCAACCCGGTGGAGACCAACATCATCCCCAGCACCTGGCGTGAGGGCGGCGCGGCCCTGGCCGGGCGCTTCGGCGAGGGTTGGAGCTACGACCTCTACGCCACCTCCGGCCTGAATCTCGACGCCGGCGAAGGCTACAAGGTACGCAAGGGCCGCCAGGGCGCCGCCAAGGCCGTGGCCAACGACCTGGCCTACAGCGCCCGCCTCAAGTGGACCGGCCTGCCCGGGGTGGAACTGGCCGCCTCCACGCTGTACACCACCGACGCCGCACAGGGCACGGATCCCGGCGTCGGCCGCGCCTCCCTGCTCGAGGCCCACGCCATCGTCAGCCGTGGCGGCGCCACCCTCAAGGCCCTGTATGCCGGCTGGCGCATCGACGGCAACGCCCCCGAGGCCACCGGTGCCGACCGGCAGAACGGCTGGTACATCGAGCCTTCCTACAAGGTGACGGAGAAACTGGGCGTGTTCGCGCGTTACAATGTCTGGGACAACACCGCCGGCGACGCGGGCGGCGACAGCGAGATCACGCAGATCGAGGCCGGTCTCAACTATTGGCCCATCGAGAACGTGGTGCTCAAGCTGGACGTGATGAAACAACGCGATGCCGGCGACGACAAGGGCGCCAACCTCGGTGTCGGCTATATGTTCTGAACCGTTTCGTACCACGGGCCATGATCCGGGTGGTGGGGTCTCCCCACCACCCTTCTTTTCGATGTGTAGACTTGTATGAAAGCAATCCTCAACAGCCTCTGCCTGTTTTGCCTGCTCAGCGGCAGCGTCATGGCCGAGCAGGTCTATCAGACCCCCAGTGAATTCCTCCAACAGGCCTTCGACGGTGATCCGCCCAAGCCGGCCGTGTTGTGGCTCAACAAAGAACGGCAAAAGGTGATCCGCGAGATTCTCGGCCACCCCCTGCGCCAACTGCGTCTGCGTTACTGGGCACGCGGCAAACGCAGCGCCTGGATCCTGGAGGAGATCGGCAAGGAACACCCCATCACCACCGGCATCGTCGTGGAAGATGGCCGCATCCGGCAGATACGTGTCCTGACCTACCGTGAAAGCCGCGGCTACGAGGTGCACAACGCCTTCTTCACCGACCAGTTCAAGGGCGCCGGCCTGGACCAACAATTGAAGTTGGACCGCCCCATCGACGGTATCTCCGGCGCCACCCTCTCCGTGCGCGCCCTGACCAAGCTGGCCCGCCTGGCCCTGTACCTCGACCGGCAGCGCAGCTCGTGATCGGCCGTCTCAATCTGCTGCACATCCTGCCCCTGCGCAGCTACTACCTCTGGCATCGACGCATCGGCCTCGTCACCGCCCTGCTGGTGATCCTGCTCGCCGTCACCGGCATCGCCCTCAACCACACCCAGGGCCTGGGGCTGGACAAGCGCTTCGTGCAGTCCGGCTGGCTGCTCGACTGGTACGGGATCCAGGCGCCGGAGGCGATGCAGAGCTACCGCGTCGATGACCATTGGATCAGCCGTCTCGGCGAGCGCCTGTACCTCGACCAGCAAGAACTACCCCTGCACTCACAGCACTTGCAGGGTGTCGCCAAACTGCCGGACATGCTGGTGCTGGCCGTGGATGGCGAGCTGGTGCTGCTCACCGAGGATGGCCAACTCATCGAGCGACTGGGCGCCGTGAACGGCGTGCCGCCGGGCCTGCAGGGCATCGCCGTGCACGAAGGACGGCTGCTCGCGCTCACCGCCGAAGGTAGTTTCGTCGCCGACGAGACCCTGTCCAACTGGCAGCCCGTCACCCTCACCCGGCCCACCCCCCTCGCCCCCGTCAGCCCACCGGCAGAGCTGCGCGAGGCCCTGGCCCGTCTCTACCGCGGCCACGACCTGCACCTGGAACGGGTGGTCCTCGACCTGCACAGCGGCCGCTTCTGGGGCGACTGGGGGGTGTGGGCCATGGACCTCGCCGCCCTGTTCATGCTGTTCCTCGCCATCAGCGGCAGCTGGATCTGGTGGCGCCGGCACTGCCGACGCTGAACGGCCGGCCACAAACGCGCCGGACACCCTCGCGGAGGTGTCGGCAAGGGTACTAGTCCCGCAGGGGCTCGACCCCGTAGCGCGTCCATAGCGTGTGCGTCTCGCCCGGCGCCAGGACCACCTCCGCATCGGCGGCGTTGGCGCTCTCCACACAGAGCATCTCGCGGTAGCCGTCGTCCGGCATGTCGGCCATGGCCCGGCTCTTTTCCGCCCACGGGTTCCACACCACGGTGGCGCCGCTGCCGCGCTTTTCGATGGCGATGCTGCGACCCAGTACGGGGTCCTGCAGCCGGCACTCGCCTTCGCCGAGGTAGATGCGATCGGTCTCGCCCGTGATACCCAGTGCGCCGCCCTGCCGGCCGCGTTCACCGCCGGCCACCTTGTCGACATAGGCCTGACTCTCCAGGCCCAGCACGCTCACCTGCTCGACGTCGCCGACGTGGAAATAAGTGTGCAGGGCCTCGCCGATGCGCAGAGGCTCCCTATCAGCGTTGTGCGTGGTGAGGGCGAGGCTCAGGTGACGACCGATGCGCAAGGTGAGACCGAGGTCGGCCGCATGCGGCCACTGGCGGCGGGCGGTCTCGTCCAGCGGCAGTGACAGACGGATCTCGCAGGCATCGAGCAACGAACTGGTGGCCTCTACCCGCCACTCGCGGGTGCGCGCCAGACCATGGGCGGGCAGGCTGGGGTCCTCGGCATGGGGGCCGAACCAAGGCCAACAGACGGGGATGCCGCCGCGCACCGC
>JANTGX010000329.1 GCA_024762755.1 Gammaproteobacteria bacterium | reverse complement strand
TTCCGCCTCAGCGAGGCCGATATCAGCGAAGACTTCCTGCCCGTCGACGCCTACCTCGACAAGCCGGCCACGGCTGAGCAACTGCGCCAACGCGTCGACACCCTGCTCGACCCACGGTGGCAGCCGCGGATTCGTCGGTGTCGCTCGGCCAAGGCCGAGTGAACGGGCCACGCTTGGCACATCGTTGGAGAGGGTTCGAGGAAATCGGCGGGCAGCGGTTCGGCCAGGGCGGCCGATGAACCGGGCGCCGAGCGGGGCGGAGGCTCAGGCGCCTTCGTCCACCACCACGTAGCGGTTACGGCCGGACTCCTTGGCCCGGTAGAGGGCGGCGTCGGCGAGGTTGATGAGGTCGGCGGGGTCGGTGCGATCGCAGGCCACGCGGGTGACCACGCCCATGCTGATGGTGACGATATCGGCGGCCTGTGAGTGTTCGTGCGGCAGCGCCAGGGAGCGGATCTTGTCGCACAGGGACTGGGCGATGCGCTGGGCGCCGTCGCTGTCGGTGTTGGGCAGCACCACGGCGAATTCCTCGCCGCCGTAGCGGGCGGTGAGATCGGCGGCGCGGTGCACCACTTCGTCCAGGGCACGGGCCACCTTGCGCAGGCAGTCGTCGCCGGCCAGGTGGCCGTAGTGGTCGTTGTAGGGCTTGAAGAAGTCGATGTCGATGAGGATCAACGACAAGGGCGAGTCGTCGCGCGCCGAGCGCTGGCATTCCTTGCGCAGGAATTCGTCGAAACGGCGGCGGTTGAAGATGCCCGTGAGGCCGTCCATGCAACTGAGCTTCTTCAGCTCGGCATTGCTCTGCTCCAGGCACACCTGCATCTCGCGCAGGGCCTGGTGGGCGAGGAAGCTGCGCGAGTGGGCGCGGATGCGGGCGATGAGTTCGATGCGGTCCGGCAGCTTGACCAGGTAGTCGTTGGCACCGCGCTCGAAGGCCTTGCTCTTGTCCTTGGGGTCTTCCTTGGTGGAGAGGACGATGACCGGGATGTCGCGGGTCTGTTCGTCGGCCCGGTAGTCGTTGACCAGGGTGTAGCCGTCCATCTCCGGCATGATGAGATCCTGCAGGATCACCGTGGGGCGAATCTCTTGCGCCATGGCGACGGCATCGCGCGGGTCGTCGCAATAGTGGAACGTCACGTCGTCCTCGCTCGCCAGCATGCGCCGGATGCCCTCGGCGACCATGCGCTGATCGTCCACCAGCAGCACCACCAGGCGGTCGAGGGCATCGGCCGACGGGCTGGCTGGGTAGCCGCCTTGCACAGTCTCTTCCGCAGGTTCAGTGGCGTTCATCGTGTCTCCTCCCGGCGCGTTGCAGGGTGTTGAGATTTCAACAGTGTAACTATCGACCCGAGGGGCAGAATCTCAAGGGCCGCGCCCAGTTCACGGGCCGCCCGCGGCATGCCGTAGACCGCCGAAGTGGCCTCGTCCTGGGCGATGGTGTGGGCTCCTCGCCGACGCAGGGCGAGCATCCCCTGCGCCCCGTCGCGGCCCATGCCGGTGAGCAGGACGGCGGTGATATCGCCGTTCCAGCCCGCCGCCAGGGAGTGCCAGAAGACGTCCACCGAGGGTCGGTAGGGCATCTCCTTCGGCGTCTCCGTGTAGTCCAGTTCTCCATTGGAACGCAAGACCAGGTGATCGTTCGTGCCGGCCACCAACACCTCGCCGGGGCGCGGCCGGTCACCGGCCTCCGCCAGGCGTACCGGCAGCACGGTCTGCTGATCGAGCCAGTCGGCCAGGCCGGCCGAGAACTGGGCATCGACGTGCTGCACCAGGATCACCGGCGCCGGATAGTCGGCCGGCAGGCCACGCAGGATCTCGGCCACCGCCTGTGGCCCGCCGGAGGAGGAACCGATGGCCAGCAGCGGCCCCTGCCGGCGACCCGCCGGGGTGTCGGCGGCGACTGGCGGCTGCGGCCCGCTGCCGGACACGTTGCGCGTGAGGATGCCGATCATGCGGATCTTGTGCAGCAGCGCCGCGCGCCCCTCGCCCTGCCCACTCATGCCCAGCAGGGGGGTGTTGACGGCATCCAGGGCGCCGGCGCCCATGGCCTCGAAGACCTTGTCCGAGTTCTCGTTGACCGAGGCGGTGACCACCAGGATGGGACAGGGCGACTGCTGCATGATGCGCCGCGTGGCCGCCACACCGTCCATCACCGGCATCACCAGGTCCATGAGGATCAGGTCCGGCACGTCCTCGGCGCAGCGTTCCACCGCCTCCTGGCCGTCGCGCGCCACCCAGGCCAGTTCGTGCTGTTCGCAGATCACCCGGCGCATGCCCTCCACCGCCATGGCCATGTCGTTGACGATGGCGACCTTCATGATTGCGCCTCGCCGATCAGGTCGACCACGGCGTCGAGCAGGGTGTCGTCGTGGAAACTGCCCTTTGCCAGGTAGTAGTCGGCACCGGCCTCCAGGCCGCGACGGCGGTCTTCGGCGCGATCCTTGTAGGAGACGATCATCACCGGGATGCCGCGCAGGCGGGCGTCCTGCTTCATGGTCTGCACCAGTTCGATGCCGTTCATGCGTGGCATGTCCACGTCGGTGATCACCAAGTCGTATTCGCCGCTGCGCACCGCGTTCCAGCCGTCGCGGCCGTCCACCGCCGTCTCCACGTAATAGCCGTGGGAGGCCAGCAGGTCGCGTTCCACCTCGCGCACGGTGAGGGAGTCGTCCACCACCAGCACCCGCTTCACCGCTTGCCGCGTGCGCTGCTGGGCATGCAGCACCGAACTCAGCCGGCTGCCCTTGACGATGTGGTCGATGGAGCGCACCACGTCGTCCACGTCGAGGATCAGCACC
>JANTGX010000328.1 GCA_024762755.1 Gammaproteobacteria bacterium | reverse complement strand
GAGCCCCCCCGCCGGCAGGCCGGACGGCATGCCATGCTGGTGGATCTGCTGCGCGCCGCGTGCGCCGAGCGGCCGGTACTGCTGCGCGTCGAGGACCTGCACTGGGCCGATCCGGAGACCCTCGAGGCCCTCGCCCACCTGGTCGCCGCCGCCGACCCACTGCCCCTGTTGTTGCTGTTCACCTCGCGTGTCGAACACTCCCCCCTCGACGGCCCCTGGCGCCATCGCCTGGGCGATACCGCGCTCACCAGCATCGCGCTCAAACCCCTGCGGCGCGAGGATGCCCTCAGCCTGGCCAGCACCCTCGCTCCGGCCGACGACGCCTACACCCAGCGCTGCGTGGCCCGCGCCGAGGGCAATCCTCTGTTTCTCGTGCAGCTGCTACACAACGGCCCCGGGCGCGACAGCGACAGTCTGCCGCCCTCCCTGCACAACCTGGTGCAGGCCCAGCTCGACCGCCTGCCCGTGGAAGACCGACTGGCTCTGCGCGCCGCCGCGGTCATCGGCCAACGCTTCTCCGAGGCGCTGCTGCGCCACCTCGTGCAGCAGCCGGACTACCGCTGCCAGCGCCTGGTGGAACACGGCCTGGTGCGGCCGCAGGAGGGCGACTATCTGTTCAGCCACGCCCTGATTCAGGACGGTATCTACCTCTCCCTGCTCAAGGCCGGCCGGCGCGCCCTGCACCGCCGCGCCGCCGACTGGTTCGCCGACCGCGACCCCCAGTTGTACGCCGAACACCTGGCCCGCGCCGGGCAGACCGCGGACGCCGCCGAGGCCTATTGTGCCGCCGCCCAGGGCGAGGCCGAGCGCTACCGTTTCGGCCGTGCCCGGCAACTGGCCGAACAGGGCCTGGCCCTGGTGCCCGGCCACGCCGGCCTGGTCTGCGCCTTGGGCGATGTTCAACTGGGGCTGGGCGCGGTGGAAGAGGCCGAGCGGCACTACCGCCAGGCCCTCGCCGACGGTGCCGAAGGCGAACTGGCCTGCCGTGCCTGGCTGGGCCTGGCCGAGTGCCGTGACATCGCCGATGACTTCCCCGGCGCCGTGGACGCCCTGCAGGCGGCGCAATCCGTGGCCGAGGCCCGGCGACTGCCCCTGGCCCTGGCGCGTCTGCACTATCTGCGCGGCAATCTGTACTTTCCTCGCGGCGACATCGAGGCCTGTATGGGCGAACACCGCCAGGCCCTGCACTATGCCCGCGAGGCCGCCTCCCGCGAGTTCGAGGCCCGCGCCCTGGGCGGTCTGGGCGACGCCCACTACGCCGCCGGCCGCATGATCAGCGCCGGTGAGGTACTGCAGCGCTGCCTGAGCCTGTGCGAGACCCACGCCCTCGGCCGCGTGGAGGCCGCCAACCGCTTCATGCTGGGCACCGTGCGCATCTACCTCAATCAATGGCAGGCGGCCCTCGACGACTCCCTCGCCTCGGCGCAGACCGCCGCGCGGGTGGGCCATGTGCGCGCCGAGATCGTCTCCCGCCTCACCGCCGGTTGGATCCTCATCGACCTCGACGAACGCGACGGTGCCCGGGAACAGGTTCGCCAGGCCCTGCGCCTGACCCACGAGCTGGGCGCGCGACGCTTTCAGGCCTTTCTGCAGGAGAGCCAGGCCCGCATCCTGCTCGCCGAGGGCGAGGTCGAGCAGGCGCAGGAGATGGCCCGCGAGGCCCTGGCCGGCAGCCGCGCCATGGGCATGCACTTCATCGGCCCGTGGATCCTCGGCAGCCTGGCCCTGAGCTGTACGGACGGCGAACAGCGCCGCGCCGCTCTCGCCGAGGGTGAGGCCCTGCTGGCGGAGGGTTGCGTGGGGCACAACTATTACCGCTTCTATCGCGCCGCCATGGAGGTGAGCCTGCAGGACGGCGACTGGGCAGGGGCCAGGCACTACGCCGGGCGTCTGAGCGACTACACCCGCGACGAACCCTGTCCCTGGTCCGAGTTCTTCATCCAACGCGCCCACGCCGTCTGCGACTGGCAGGAGGCCGCCGATGGCGTCCCCGCCGGTGATCTGCCGCAGCGCCTGCAGTACCTGCGCGACACCGCCCAGGAGGCCGGCCTGCTGACCAGCCTGCCGCGCCTGGCCCAGTGCGCGTGAGCGGCCCACCGCCCCGTGCACGGTCGCGGGGACTATGCCGCTGGCAGAACTGGATAGCCCAGCCGGTTCCAGGCCGTCATGCCGCCCTTGACCACGTGCACGTCGGCGAAGCCCTCGCCGGCGAGGCGTTGCGCGGCCTTGGCCGAGCGGCGGTCGGTGCGGCAGACGAGGGCGATGGGGCGTTCCTCGTACCCGGCCAATTCCGTCATGCGCTCGGCGAGGTCTTCCAGCGGAATATTCCTGGCCCCGGGGATGTGCCCCTGCTCCCCGGCGAAGTCGTCGGCGCTGCGCACGTCCAACACCAGCAGGTCCTCGCCGGCGTCCAGACGCTGTTTCAGCTGCTGCACGTCCAGCATGGGGCCCTGCCGCAGGCGACCGATGAGCCGTGGCAGGAAGGCCACCAGCGCCAACAGGGCAAAGGCCAGCAGGATCTTCTGGATCAGGCCCTCGCCACCGGCCACCGCCTCGCGCCCGGCGTAGCCGAGGTAGGTATAGGCCAGGGCACCGGGCAACATGCAGACATAGGTGGCGACGACATAGTGGGAGAGTTTGATGCGCGTCAGGCCGAGAGCGTAGTTGAGTAGATTGAAGGGAAACAAGGGCACCAGACGGACGAAGGCGACGAAGCGCCAGCCCTCGCCCTCGACGCCCTCCTTGAGCTGCTTCAGGCGCCCGCCGGTCTTTCGCTCCACCCAATCCGAGGCCAGATA
>JANTGX010000327.1 GCA_024762755.1 Gammaproteobacteria bacterium | reverse complement strand
GGCCTGGCCCTGCTGCCCATCCTGCTGGTGATGGGCGGTGGCAGCCTGCTCTGGTGGCTGTTCGGCGAGCGCAAGAAGGGCGTCACCTTCGCCCTGTTCGGCGGCGACCGCTTCCAGCGGCGGGTCATCGGCCGCACGCCGAAGAAAAAGGCGCGTCGCGGGGCCGGCGCGAAGACAGCGGCGAAGGCGCCTCCGCCGCGGCCACGGGACGAGGACGGGGAGGAACGGTCGTGAGGGGGTTGGGCTGGCTGCTGCTCTGCCTCGCCGCTGTGCTGGCCGGCGGCCCGTCGCTGGCGGGCGAGGTCGGGGACGAGGCAGGTGCGCGCGCGGCGGCCCTGCCGGATACGCTCTATTTCCGCCTCGGCCCAGGGAACTTCGACGCCAAGGCCCGCGCCGAGGCGCGCCGGCAGGTGAAGAAACACCGCGAGGTGAAGGTCATCGACGACGTGGGCATCGCCCCCTTCCATCCCCGCCGTGCGGAGCCGCTGGCGAGTGCGCGGCGGCCCCTGTGCAGTCTGTGTCATCTCGAGCTGCCGCACCGGCGCAGCGCCCGCACGCGCGCCTTCCTCAACCAGCACACCCGCTTCGTCGCCTGCGAGACCTGCCATCTGCAGGCGGAGGGGGTGCGTTTCGACTATGCCTGGCTGCGTTTCGGTCCGCCGCCGGCGGCACCGGCGGCGAGGCCGGAGGAGAAAGGCCGCGTGCCCAGCCTGGTGCCCGACCGGGTCAGCCGCATCGCCCCCCGGCTCGACGGCCGGCCGGCCCTGCTGTTCGCCGACGAGCCGGCGGCGAAGGCCATCGGTGCGCGCTGGGAGCAGGGCGATCTGGCGGCGAAGACCACACTCAAGCTGCGCCTGCACGGCGCCCTGGCGAAGAAGGGCCGCCGCTGCCAGGACTGCCACGGGCGCCGCCAGCGCCTGCTCGACCTGCCGGCCCTTGGCGCCGATCCCCGGCAGGTGCAGGCCCTGGCGGACAATCCCATCGCCCGCTTCCTCGGCCGTGATCTGCGTGAAGAACAGCGCCTGCGCCTGACGGAGCTGCTGCGGTGAGCCTGCTGTCGGTCCGTCCGTCGTCCCGCCGCCGGCGGGCCCTTTCCCGAGTCTGCCTGAGCGGCCTGCTGCTGCTCTGCCTGGTCGCACCGGCCGTGGCCCTGCCCGTGCTGCAGGGCGGGCTGGACCAGCCCAGTGACGTGGCCCTGCGCGACGATGGTCGCCGCTATGTACTGGACGGGGTCAACGGTCGGGTGGTGGTGTTCACCGCCCTTGGCGAGCGCGACTTCAGCTTCGGCCGGCCCGGCAGCGGCCCCGGCGAGCTGCGCCTGCCCATGGGGATCGCCATCGCCGGCGGGCGGGTGTACGTGGCCGATACGGGCAACGGGCGCATCGCCGTGTTCGACCTGCGCGGTGGCTTCGTCCGCCAACTGAGCCTGGAGGCCGGCGCCGCGCCGGTGGCGGTGCACGTGGCCGGGGGCCGCCTCTACTGGAGCGACCGGGCGCGGCACCGCGTGTGTGCCCTGGCGCCGGACACCGGCCGCCGCTTCTTCTGCCTGGGCGAGCGCGGCTCGGGTGACGGGCAGTTCCGATTCCCCCTGCAGATCGCCCACGACGATGCCGGCTATCTGTACGTGGTGGACGTGCTCAATGCCCGGGTGCAGGTGATCCACCCCCGTGGACGCCGCGCCTATGCCGTGGGCCGCTTCGGGCTGGCGCCGGGGCGGTTGTTTCGGCCCAATGGCCTGGCCTTCACCGACGACGGTCGCCTGCTGGTGGGCGACGCCTACCGCGGTGACATCAGCGTGTTCCGCGATGGCGCCTTCCTCGGCCTGCTGGGCGATGAGAGCGGACGCCCGTTGCACTTCGCCGTGCCGGTGGGGCTGCGCGTGCAGGGGGGCGGATTGCTGGTGGTGGAGGCCAAGGCGAACCGGGTGGCCGAGGTCGATCTGGCGCGCACGCGGGTGCTCCCGCAGGCGGCGCCGAAAGCGCCGGTGGAACGCGGCTGTGTGCGCTGCCACGTGGCCTGGGCGGAGACGGGTGAGGCGCTGCGGGCGCAGGCGCAGACGCCCGCCGTGGCCTCGCCGGCCATGTGCTACAGCTGTCACCACGGCGCGGTACTGGATTCGCGCCGGCGCATCGGCCGTGGTGCTCAACACCCGGACGCCCACCACCGGCGCGAGACACCGCCGCCGCTGCCGCGCCGCGATCCCCTGCCGGCCGAATTCCCCACTCGCGCGGACGGCCAGCTCGATTGTGCGAGCTGCCACACCCCGCACACGGGCACGGCGGGCGAGACCCTGTACACCGGTCATCGCAACCCCTGGCTGCGCGTGGCCAACCGCGACGGGGATCTGTGCCGCCGCTGCCACCGCAGCCGGCAGAGCCTGGTGACGGACACGCCGCGGGGCCTCAATCACCCCGTCGGCATTCGCCTGGCGCCACCGCCGCCTGGGGTAGACAAACGCGGTTATGCCAACGATCCCCGCCTGCAGAAAGGATTGCCGGCGGCCCTCGCAGCGGGCGGCGCCAGTCTGGACCGGCAGCGACGCATGCTGTGTCAGACCTGCCATCAGATCCACGGCGGGGAGGGCGAGGCCCTCACCGTGTTACCGGTGAAGGGGGCCGAGCTGTGCATCGCCTGCCACCCACGGCAGCATGCGCGGGACGAGGCAGAGGCCCGCCGGCGCGGTATCCACCCGGCGGCCTTCGAACTGGACGCGGCGGTGGAGATCGGTGGCCGTCGCCTGCGGCGGGTGGACTGCCTGAGCTGTCACAGCGTGCACGGCGGTCGTCCAGACACCCCCCTGCTGC
>JANTGX010000326.1 GCA_024762755.1 Gammaproteobacteria bacterium | reverse complement strand
ATCGCGACCTACTCATGGACATGACATCCTTCCGAGACCCCTTCTGATCCAACGACGATGCGACCACCCTCCCACCAACGCCTGTTACAGACCACCCGCAAAACCGTCCGCGCCTTCTGGCAACTGACTCCGGTGCTCGTGGGCGTCCTGCTGCTGGCCGGCCTCGTGGTACAGATCATTCCGCAGTTGATCCAGCAGGGATGGCTCGGTCATGGCGGTCTGTTAGAGCTGTTATCCGCCACCCTCATCGGCAGCCTGGCGGCGGGGCAACCCGTGGTGAGTTATATCCTCGGTGGCGAACTGCAGCAGGCCGGCGTGGCACTGGTGGCGGTCACCGCCTTCATCACCGCCTGGGTGACCGTCGGCATCGTTCCCCTGCCTGCCGAGGCGGCGGCCCTGGGCTGGCGTTTTGCCCTGTGGCGCAATGCCCTCGCCTTCCTCTTCTCCATGCTCATCGCCTGGCTCACCGTGACGACACTTCAGGCCTGGCATGCCTTCGTCTAACGACAAGAAGCCGCCCACGGGGCGCGGCGGCTGGTGGTTTCTCGCCGGCGTCGTCCTGCTCTACCTGCTGCTCGCGCTGACCACGCCCGACTACGCCCGGGCCAGCTTTCAGCATTTCGTACACATGGGCCTCGATCTGCTACCGGTGTTGGGGCTGGTGTTCCTGTTTATGTGGCTGCTCAATCTGGGCCAGGGGACGAACGACAAACTGGGGAGGCTGGCGGGTCGGCAAAGTGGTCTTCGCGGCTGGCTGCTGGCCGTGGTGGGTGGCATCCTCTCCCACGGCCCCGTGTATGCCTGGTATCCACTGCTGCGCGACCTGCAGCAAAAGGGTGCCAGGCCGGCCCTGCTCGCCGCCTTTCTGTACGCCCGCTCCATCAAACTGCCCTGGCTGCCCCTGATGGCCAGTTACTTCGGTCTCGCCTATACACTCATCGTCTGCGCCTACATCGTGCTCTTTGCCATGGCCAATGGTTGGCTGGTGGAGAAACTGCTGGATGGCCAGAAAGCGGTCCCTGCCGGTGACTGACCCCCTGCCACCGGGCAGCGAATGTATCGTCCGTGCCCTGCCGGCCGAGCCCCGCTTGGCCCAGCGCCTGGCCGAGATGGGCGTCCTGCCCGGCAGCCGTCTGCGTGTCCTGCGCCACTCGCCCCTGGGCGGGACCCTGGAGGTGGCCGCCGAGGAGGGACAGAATCTTGCCCTGCGTGCCGGTGAGCTGGCCGAACTGCAATGTCAGGTGGTGGCCATGCCGCTGGCCGCCGTGGTACCGCGCCCCGGATCGGTCTATCGCATCCACGCCCTGACCGGCGGTATCACCTTCCGCCAGCGCATGGCCCGGCTCGGCATCGAACCGGGCGGCGAGGTGGAGATCATGTCGTATCGCCCCAGACTCAGCGTGCGTCCACCCGGGTCCGAGGCCGTCCCTCTCGGTCGCGGCGAGGCGGCCAAGGTCATCGTCGAGCTGCCAGCCACTCGGCAAGGCCTTTGAACGCGGTGATCGGCCCCCATCATAGGTATGAGACTTCCATCAATGATCCTTTCACCAATAGGACCCCTACCATGACCATCCCCCTGGGCGAGATCCTCGACGCCGCGCTGCTGGACGAATACCTGGCCCGCGACACCTACCGCAAGATCATCGAGGCCTTCGGCCCGGTGCGGCCCTTCGTCAACATCGTCGAGGCCGAACAGCGCCACATCGATGCCTTGTTGCCGCTGTACGAGAAATACCACATCCCCCTACCGACGATTCCCGACCCGGCGAGCATCCCTCTGCCGGGCAGTCTGCTCGAGGCCTGTGAGACCGGTGTCAGTGCCGAGTTGGAGAACATCGACCTGTACGACCGGCTCATCGCGGCCACCGATCTGCCGGACGTGCGCGCCGTGCTGCAACGCCTGCAGGCCGCCTCACGGGATCACCACTTGCCGGCCTTCCGCCGCTGTGTCGAGCGCGGTGGCGTGGTCGGCCCTGGTGGACGAGGAAGGATGGGCGGGCGGGCATGACCGCGCAGCATGCGGCCGCCGGCAGGCGTTCGGCGGTGATCCGCATCGTCCTCTGGCTGGTGCTGCTGCTGGGCGGTGCGGGGCTGGGCATCTGGCTGGATCTGCGCTGGTTTCCCACCTGGTTCGCCAGCCCCCTTGCCCACGTAGTGAGCTTTGCTGCCGGCGTGTTGCTCCTGCGCCTGGTGCTGCGCATCAGCCGTAACACCGGCCGCACCCTGGCCCGTGAGGGCCGCGAGGGCGACTTGCCGCGTCTGGAGACCAACCGTCTGGTCAGCACCGGCACCTACGCCTGCATGCGTCACCCCATGCACTTCGGCCTGTTGTTCTTTCCCCTCGCCGTGGCCCTGCTGTTGGGTTCGTTGTCCTTCACCCTGATCATCGCGCCGCTGGAGATGCTGCTGATGGTGGTGATGGTGCTGACCCTGGAGGAACGCGAGGCCCTGGCCAAGTTCGGCGATGCCTATGAGGCCTACCGCCGTCGGGTACCGGCCTTCAATCTGCACCCCGACTGTCTGCGCCGGCTGTTGCAAGACGTACCACCGACAGACACCCACGGCCATGCCTGAACCGGAAGACAGCGAGAAACCGCGCCGCTTGGTGGTGGCCCTCAGCGCCATCCCCAATACCGGCAAGACCACCCTCTTCAACCGCCTCACCGGCGCCAACCAGAGCACCGGCAACTGGCCGGGGGTATCGGTGGAGCGGCGCAGCGGGTGCTTTCGCCTGGGTGAGTTCGAAGTGGAACTGGTGGACCTGCCCGGGGCCTATGCCCTCTCGCCCGTGAGCGAGGAGGAACGGGTGG
>JANTGX010000325.1 GCA_024762755.1 Gammaproteobacteria bacterium | reverse complement strand
CTGGTGCTGGTGACCGGGCCCACCGGCTCGGGTAAGTCGACCACCCTTGCGGCCATGATCGACTACAAGAACGAGACCGATCACGGCCATATCCTCACCATCGAGGACCCCATCGAATTTGTGCACAAGTCGAAGAAATCGCTGATCAACCAGCGCGAGGTGCATCGCCATACCCTGGGCTTCAACGAGTCTCTGCGCTCGGCCCTGCGTGAGGATCCGGACGTGATTCTGGTGGGCGAGATGCGCGATCCGGAGACCATCCGCCTGGCGCTCACCGCGGCGGAGACCGGTCACCTGGTGTTCGGCACCCTGCATACCAGCTCCGCGGCCAAGACCATCGACCGCATCATCGACGTATTCCCGGCGGCGGAGAAGGAGATGGTGCGTTCCATGCTGTCGGAATCGCTGCGCGCGGTCATCTCGCAGACTCTGCTGAAGAAGGTGGGCGGTGGCCGCGTGGCGGCGCACGAGATCATGCTCGGCACACCCGCCATCCGCAACCTGATTCGCGAGGCCAAGGTGGCGCAGATGTATTCGGCCATCCAGACCGGCCAGGGCATCGGCATGCAGACGCTGGACCAGAATCTGCAGGCGCTGGTGCAAAAGGGTATTATCACCAAACAGGAGGCGGCGAGTAAGGCCGCCAACAAGGACGCCTTCGTCTGATCACCGCCTGAGTCCGTCACGTCGGTTGCCGAGGGCGAGACAGCGATTTCACCACGGTCTGCAGAAATCCCGGCTTCACCCGTGCTTCGAGCCGGGGTCGAACGGGCATTTTTCAACCATCATGGGATCGAGGACGCGTCTAGCGCGCGGTCATGAAGGGCCGGATAAAGGCACTATTCCGAGTTAGCGTAGGCAGGGAAGAGGCATGTCGAAGAACAACGTCAACGAACTGCGGGACTTCGCCTCGCTGCTCAAACTGATGGTGCAGCGGGACGCCTCGGATCTGTTCATCACCGCCGGCTTACCCCCCAGCCTGAAGGTCAACGGCGGCATCGCCCCGGTCACCGAGGCGCCGCTCACCGCCGATCAGGTGCGCAAGCTGGCGCTGTCCATGATGAATGCCCAGCAGCGCGCGGAGTTCGAGCAGACCCTCGAGTGCAACTTCGCCATCGCCCCCCCGGAGACCGGCCGCTTTCGCGTCAACGTGTTCCAGCAGAAGAACCATGCCGGCATCGTCCTGCGCCGCATCAAGACCGACATCCCCACCTTCGAGGAGTTGGGCATGCCGTCGGTGCTGGAGGGCCTGTCGCTGGCCAAGCGCGGCCTGGTGATCATCGTCGGCGCCACCGGCACCGGCAAGTCCAGCACCCTGGCAGCGATGATCGGCCACCGTAACCGCAACAGCGACGGTCACATCATCACCATCGAGGATCCCATCGAGTACGTGCACGAGCACGACGGCTGCATCGTCACCCAGCGCGAGGTGGGGGTGGACACGCAGAGCTTCGAGGCGGCCCTGCGCAACACCCTGCGTCAGGCGCCGGACGTGATCCTCATCGGTGAGGTGCGCACGCGCGAGACCATGGAACACGCCATCGCCTTCGCCGAAACCGGCCATCTCTGTCTCACCACCCTGCACGCCAACAACGCCAACCAGGCGCTGGATCGCATCCTCAACTTCTTCCCCAAGGACCGCCGCGAGCAGACCCTGCTCGATCTCTCGCTCAATCTGCGCGCCATCATCGGCCAGCAGCTCATTCCCACGCCGGACAAACTGGGCCGCAAGGCCGCGGTGGAGGTGCTGACGAACACCCCACTGGTGGCGCAGATGGTTCGTGACGGCAACGTGGCCAGCCTCAAAGAGGTCATGAGCAAGTCCAACCAACAAGGCATGAACACCTTCGATCAGGCCCTGTACGAACTCTACAAGGCGCGTCAGATCACCTACGAGGATGCCTTGCATCACGCCGATTCGGCCAACGAGCTGCGCCTGATGATCAAACTCGGGCAGAAGGCGGGGCTGAAGAAGATGGAGGCCTCGTTGAGCGGCGTGAAGCTGGTGGACGTGGATCAGACGTGACGTAAGGGATATTCTAGGCGCCCTCGATCGCCTGCCGAAGGGGCCTCCGTCCTTTCCACCATCGGCCAGAGGCGATGCCCGGCGTATCGAGTCCGTCCGCAAAGACACAGCACAAGGAGCCCTCTTTCGTGTCCTGCACCCACATGCCGTCCTGCGAGCTATTCGTCCAGTTCGCCATGAATCCCGCCCTGGAGCTCTGGCAGACCCACTATTGCCAGGCCGATTTCCGTCGCTGCAAGCGCTACAGCCTGTCCTTGTCCGGCGGTGTCGTGCCACTGACCCTGTTGCCCAACGGCAAGATGGTGCGCGCCCAGCGCAGCAGCGAGGAGGTGGCGGCGACCACCCTGTTCAATGCCGTCCTGAAGAATCGTACGCACATGATCAGCGTCCTGGTACGTGCCGGGGTGGACCCCGACGTGCGTAACCTCGAGGGACTGACGCCGTTGATGGTGGCGGCCGAACGGGGACTGACCGAGATCGCCGGCCTGCTGCTGGAGAATGGCGCAGATCCGCACCTGACCGATACCGCTGGCGACAGCGCCTACGACATGGCGGTGCGCGAGAGGCACGTCGCCGTGGCGCGCCTGCTGCATACGGGCGGTGCCCGTGCGCGGGCCGGTGGCACGGAGTACGGCCGGGGTGGGCGGCAATGAACTATTGGCCCTGGTGGCTGACGGCGATCGCCCTGTCGGCCCTGACCCTCGGCTTTTGGTGGAGCCTGAAGCGCCCGCTGGGGGTCTCCGGCAGTTGGGCGCGGGTGGTGCTGCACCGTGACGACAGGGCGATCCA
>JANTGX010000324.1 GCA_024762755.1 Gammaproteobacteria bacterium | reverse complement strand
TGGCCCAAGCCCAAGATGCTGGTGTTGAATTTCCCCGGCAATCCGACCACCCAATGCGTGGAGCTGGATTTCTTCGAGAAGGTGGTGGCCATCGCTCGCGAACACGAGATCTGGGTGATCCACGACATCGCCTATGCGGATATCGTGTTCGACGGTTATCGTCCGCCGTCCATCATGGAGGTGCCGGGGGCCAAGGAAGTGGCGGTGGAGTTCTTCACCCTGTCCAAGAGCTACAATATGCCGGGCTGGCGGGTCGGCTTCATGGTCGGCAATCCCACCCTGGTGGCGGCCCTGGCGCGTATGAAGTCCTATCTCGACTATGGCATGTTCACGCCCATCCAGGTGGCCGCCATCGCCGCCCTCGAAGGGCCGCAGGACTGTGTGGCCGAGATCGCCGACATGTACCGCAGCCGGCGTGACGTCCTCTGCGAGGGCCTCAACGCCCTCGGCTGGGCGGTGGAGAAGCCCAAGGCGACCATGTTCGTCTGGGCGCCCATCCCCGAACAATACCGACACCTGGGCTCACTGGAGTTCAGTAAGAAGCTGCTGCAGGAGGCCAAAGTGGCGGTCGCGCCGGGTGTCGGCTTCGGTGAATACGGTGACGACCACGTGCGCTTCGGCCTGATCGAAAACGAACACCGCACGCGCCAGGCACTGCGGGGCATCCGCGATATGTTTCGTGCGGATGCGGAGGGGTGAGGTTTTTTTGATATTGGGGATGTAAACACGGAGTTCGCTGAGGCGCAGAGACGCAGAGATTCAACAAATGAACGATTCACGGGTCTTTCGCCACCCCGGCGAAGGCCGGAATGAGGCATCGGGAATCCGATCGTTTCGGGTTTTCTCTGCGGCTCTGCGCCTCCGCGCTCTCTGTGTTGAATCGCGGAACTTGATCATTGCCGGTACTCGTGAAGTACCGAGAAGCGAAAGGGGAATCGAAGTTGGAACCGGTAAAGGTAGGGCTGTTGGGACTGGGCACCGTCGGCGGCGGTACCGTGAACGTACTCAAGCGCAACGCGGAAGAGATCTCTCGTCGCGCCGGTCGGGGCATCCAGATCACCCATGCGGCCACCCGCGACCTGGACAAGCCGCGCATCTGCGACACCACCGGCATCACCCTCACCTGTGATCCGCAGGCGGTGGTCGACGACCCCGAGGTGCAGATCGTGGTCGAGCTGATCGGTGGTGAAGGCCTGGCCCGCGAGCTGGTGCTGACGGCCATCGACCAGGGCAAGCATGTGGTCACCGCCAACAAGGCGTTGATCGCCAAGCATGGCAACGAGATCTTTGCCCGTGCCCAGGAGAAGGGCGTGATGGTGGCCTTCGAGGCCGCCGTGGCCGGTGGCATTCCCATCATCAAGGCAGTGCGCGAGGGCCTGGCCGCCAATCAGATCGAGTGGCTGGCCGGCATCATCAATGGCACGGGCAATTTCATCCTCACCGATATGCGCGACAAGGGCCGCGACTTCGCCGACGTGTTGGCCGAGGCGCAGGCCCTGGGCTATGCCGAGGCCGACCCCACCTTCGACGTGGAGGGCATCGACGCGGCGCACAAGCTGACCATTCTCGCCTCTATCGCCTTCGGTATTCCCTTGCAGTTCGAGGCCTGTTTCACCGAGGGCATCAGCCGCATCACCCGTGAGGACGTGGCCTACGCCGAGCAGCTCGGCTACCGCATCAAGCATCTCGGTGTGGCGCGCCGCACCGAGGCCGGCGTGGAATTGCGAGTGCATCCCACCCTGATCCCCGAACGGCGTCTCATTGCCAATGTCGACGGGGTCATGAACGCGGTGCTGGTGAAGGGCGACGCCGTCGGGCCCACCCTCTACTACGGTGCCGGTGCCGGTGCCGAGCCCACCGCCTCGGCGGTGGTGGCGGACCTGGTGGACGTCACCCGCATGCTCACCGCCGACCCGGACAATCGTGTGCCCCACCTGGCCTTCCAGCCCGACGCCCTCTCGGACCTGCCCATCCTGCCGGTGGGCGAGGTGGAGACGGCCTACTATCTGCGCCTGCAAGCGGCCGACAGGCCCGGCGTGCTGGCCGACGTGACGCGCATCCTGGGCGATGCCGGCATCAGCATCGAGGCAATCCTGCAGAAGGAGCCCGCGGCCGATGGCACCGCTACCATCATACTGCTCACCCATCGTGTGCAGGAGAGCAAGATGGACTACGCCCAGGCCGCCATCGAAGACCTGGACAGCATCACCGGCGAGATCATGCGCATCCGCCTGGAGACACTCGAGGCGTAGGCGCCGGGCGCCAGGGCGGAGGTTGGGGGTGAGCGTAGCGAACTCCAACGGACAAGCCATCTGCTCGCACCGATGTTGGGGTTCGTTCCTCACCCCGACCTGCCGACTCAGGCGCCGGGCGTCCGTGTTGAGTGCCTCGTGTCGAGTGGTTGATGAAAACTTCCGCACGGCGCTCGACGCTCAAAATTGAACACTAAAAACTAAACACTGAGGTTTACCCATGCCATTTCGCAACCGCTACACCGGCCTCATCGACAAATACCGCGATCGCCTGCCGGTGCACGACGACACCCGCGTCATCAGCCTCGGCGAGGGCAACACGCCACTGATCCGCCTCAACAACATTCCGGCCCTGCTGGGCCGGGAGGTGGACATCTACGTCAAGTACGAGGGCCTCAATCCCACCGGCTCCTTCAAGGACCGCGGCATGACCATGGCCGTGACCAAGGCCGTGGAGGAGGGCAGCAAGGCCATCATCTGCGCCTCCACCGGCAACACCTCGGCGGCTGCCGCGGCCTATGCGGCGCGCGCCGGCATCACCGCCTTCGTGCTCATCCCCGAGGG
>JANTGX010000323.1 GCA_024762755.1 Gammaproteobacteria bacterium | reverse complement strand
CAACAACCTGTTCCAGCAGACCCAGATGCAGACCGTGTTCGGCATCAACATGGTCGCCCTGGTGGACGGCCAGCCGCGGCTGCTCAACCTCAAGCAGATCCTGCAGGCGTTCATCGATCACCGCCGCACGGTGGTCACCCGGCGCACCATCTTCGACCTGCGCAAGGCACGCGAAAAGGCCCATATCCGCGAGGGTCTGGCGGTGGCGCTGGCCAACATCGATCCCATCATCGCCCTCATCAAGGCCGCGCCCAATCCGGCGGCGGCCAAAGAGGGGCTGATGTCCAGAGGCTGGGAGCCCGGCGTGGTGGTGCAGATGCTCGAGCGCGCCGGCAGCGAGGCCTCGCGGCCGGACGGGCTGGATGAACGCTTCGGCTTCATCGACGGCAAATACCACCTCTCCGATGCCCAGGCGCAGGCCATTTTGGAGATGCGCCTGCATCGTCTGACGGGTCTGGAGCAGGACAAGATCCTCAATGAATACGGCGAGTTGCTGGACACTATTGCCGAACTACTCGAGATACTCGGCAGCACCGAGCGGCTCATGGAGGTGATCCGCGAAGAGCTCACCCAGATGAAGGAGCAGTACGCCGATGAGCGCCGTACGGAGATCATCGAAAACGCCCTCGACCTCAGCCTGGAAGACCTGATCACCGAGGAAGACGTGGTGGTGACCCTCTCCCACGAGGGCTATGCCAAGGCCCAGCCATTGGCCGACTATCGCGCCCAGCGTCGGGGTGGTCGCGGCAAGTCCGCCACCGCGGTGAAGGAAGAGGACTTCGTCGACAAGCTGTTCGTCGCCAGCACCCACGACACCATTCTCTGCTTCTCCAGCCTCGGCAAGGTGTATTGGAAGAAGGTCTACGAGCTGCCGCAGGCTGGCCGCATGGCGCGTGGCAAACCCATCGTCAACCTGCTGCCGTTGGAAGAGGGCGAGCGCATCAACACCGTGCTGCCCATCCGCGAATACACCGTGGGCCAGTTCCTCTTCTTCGCCACCGCCAACGGCACGGTGAAGAAGACCCCCCTGGAAGACTTCTCCCGCCCGCGCAGCAACGGCATCATCGCCATCGACCTGCGCGAGGGCGACCAGCTGGTGGACGTGGCCATCACCGACGGTGAGCGCGACGTGATGCTGTTCAGCGATGCCGGCAAGGCCATTCGTTTCAACGAGAACAACGTGCGCGCCATGGGCCGCAATGCCGCCGGCGTGCGTGGCATCAAGCTGGGTGAGGGCGCCAGGGTGATCTCCCTGATCATCGCCGACGAGGGTTGCGTGCTCACCGCCACCGAGAATGGCTACGGCAAACGCACCGCGGTGGATCAGTATCCGGTGCACGGCCGCGGTGGCCAGGGTGTCATCTCCATCCAGAGCAACGCGCGCAACGGCGCCGTGGTGGGCGCGGTACTGGTGCAGGAGGACGACGAGAT
Organism: Gammaproteobacteria bacterium; assembly: GCA_024762755.1. Taxonomy (GTDB): domain Bacteria; phylum Pseudomonadota; class Gammaproteobacteria; order SZUA-152; family SZUA-152; genus JANTGX01. The sequence goes on along the minus strand of JANTGX010000323.1, from coordinate 1,394 downwards.
CATGCTCATCACCAATGCCGGCACCCTGGTGCGTACTCGCGTCGCCGAGGTCTCGGTGCTCGGCCGCAACACCCAGGGGGTGAAGCTGATCAATCTCTCCGAAGGGGAGAAACTGGTCGGCCTGGCGCGCGTCGTGGAACACCATGACGACGAAGAAGGCGAGGTCGGCGGCGAGGCAGAGGCTGGCGAGGGTGAGGCTAGCGAAGGGACTGGTGCAGATCAGGGCGAAGGCCCCGACGACGAGGCATAGTCTCCAGCGGCGAGTGCCGACCCACAGTCAATAAGCCCGCCGACAACAACGAACAGACAAGAAGAGGAAGCCACATGAGTCGTGTATACAATTTCAGTGCGGGTCCCGCCATGCTGCCCCTCGAGGTCCTCACGCAGGCCCGCGACGAGATGCTGGACTGGCACGGCAGCGGCATGTCGGTGATGGAGATGAGTCATCGCGGCAAAGAGTTCATGTCCATCGCCGCCCAGGCGGAGGCCGATCTGCGCGAGCTGATGGCCATCCCTGACGACTACAAGGTGTTGTTCCTGCAGGGTGGTGCCTCGGCGCAGTTCGCCATGGTGCCCCTGAATCTGCTCGGCGAAAGCGGCAAGGCCGATTACTACCGCACGGGCTCCTGGTCGAAGAAGGCCATCGCCGAGGCCAAGCGTTTCGGTGACGTGAGCGTGGTCGCCGATAGCGAGGTCGACGGCCGGTTCACCTCGGTGCCCGCCGCCGGGAGCGTCGAGCACCACGCCGATGCCGCCTATGTGCACTACACCCCCAACGAGACCATCGAGGGCGTGGAGTTCCCCTACATCCCGGACACCGGCGACACACCACTGGTGGCCGACATGTCGTCGACCATTCTCTCGCGGCCCGTCGACGTCCCGCGCTTTGGCGTCATCTACGCCGGGGCGCAGAAGAACATGGGGCCGGCCGGCCTCACCGTGGTGATCGTGCGCGAGGACCTCATGGGCCATGCGCGCACGGGCACGCCCACCATGTTCGACTACAAGACCCACGCCGATGCCGGTTCCATGTACAACACGCCGCCCACCTATGCCTGGTATCTGGCCGGCCTGGTGTTCGATTGGCTCAAGCGCCGCGGGGGGCTCACGGCCATGGCCGAGATCAACCAGCGCAAGGCGGGCAAGCTGTACGCGGCCATCGACGGCTCCGGCTTCTACGACAACCCGGTGGACCCCACCTGCCGCTCGTGGATGAACGTCCCCTTCACCCTGGCCGACGCCGAACTGGACAGCACCTTCCTCGCCGAGGCCAAGGAGGCCGGCCTGGTCACCCTCAAGGGCCACCGTTCCGTGGGCGGCATGCGGGCGAGCATCTACAACGCCATGCCGGAGGAGGGTGTCGACGCCCTGATCGCCTTCATGGCCGACTTCGA
>JANTGX010000322.1 GCA_024762755.1 Gammaproteobacteria bacterium | reverse complement strand
GGGTATGTGCCGGCGCGCCTGCTCTGCGACTACCTCGACCTGATGGCCCTCACCAGCATCAAGGTGGAGCACTACCTCTCCGGCTCCACCCGGCGGCGTGAGGCCCGCGTCCGTTACCCACTGTGCGAGAACATGGCTGACGAGGTGAAGGGTCGCCGTGTGCTCATCGTCGACGACGTCAACGACAGCGGGGACACCCTCCTGATCGCCAAGGCGCATGTGCAGGGCTTCCAGCCGTCGGAGGTGCGCGTGGCGGTGATGCACGACAAGACCGTGAGCCAATTCGCCGTGGACTTCTACGCCCACCGCATCGTCAAGTGGCGCTGGATCATCTATCCCTGGGCGATGACCGAGGACGTGACGGAATTCGCCCGACGTCTCTCACCACCACCCTCCAGCCTGGACGAACTGCAACGACGACTCGCGGAGGAATACCGGCTACGAATCCCCCTGCGAACCCTGCAAACGCTGCAATCCAGTGGCAGGCTGCCCTTTCTCGATGCGAAAGCGCGTTGATGCCGTAGACAAACGCCTGGAAAAGGCTCTGAAAACGTATTAGAATCTGTCGAATTACCCGCCTAGTCGACTGTCCTCATTGATCTTTTTTTCCGAAAAAATCGGCGCGCCAACTTGCCGATGAGGCACCGAATGGCTACTATGGATCCCAATCTACAGGGACATTAGCCGTCCAGCAGCCACCGCCGCTGCACCGGATCGACGACAAACCCCTTCACTCGCCGCACGTCGGGCTAAACCCCGGAGACCCATGGGCCGAAACAAGCCTATAGAGCCTTGCCCACAGCGCCATCGAAATACCGAACACAACCCAGACACGAGGCGCCGAGCCGATAGCGTTGCTCGCTGCCCACCCAACATATAGAGAACCAGCATCATGCCCCAGGAAAGATCAGCCCCTGTACCGAGGCGCCCGGTCGTCCTCGTCATCCTCGATGGCGTCGGTGTCAGCCCCTGCAAACAAAACAATGGCGTCGCCCAGGCGGACACACCCCGTCTGGACGCCCTCTTCGCCCACCATGGCAGCACTACCCTCAGCGCCTCCGGCTTGGCCGTTGGCCTTCCCGATGGCCAGATGGGCAATTCCGAGGTCGGCCATCTCACCCTCGGCTGCGGTCAAGTCGTGCGCTCGGACATGGTACATATCAACGACGAAATCGAATCCGGTAGTTTCTTTCACAACCCAGTGCTGCTCGCCGCCCTCGACGATGCCGTGGCGCGTGGTCGGCCCATGCACCTACTGGGTCTGGTCTCCGACGGGGGAGTACATAGCCACCTTGAGCACCTCAAGGCACTCGTCCGCCTGTGCGGCCAGCGGGGTGTGCGCCCCCTGCTCCACGCCATCACCGATGGCCGTGACACCTCGCCCAAATCGGCCATGGGCTTCCTGCGCCAGATCGAGCCCCTGTTGGCCGACAACGGCGGTGCGGTGGCCTCCATCATGGGTCGTTTCTATGCCATGGACCGCGACAACCGCTGGGAACGCACCGAACGCGCCTGGCGCGCCCTGACGCAAGGGGAAGGGACCCAGGCCTCATCGAGCGAGCAGGCCATCAAGCGCGCCTACCTGGCCGGTGAGACCGACGAATTCATCCCGCCGACCCTGCTGCCGGCCTTTGATGCCGTCCGTTCCGACGACCCGGTCATCGTCTTCAACTTTCGCAAGGACAGGCCCAAGCAGATCGTGCAGGCCCTGGCCGCACGGGATTTCACGGAATTCGACCGTGGCGGTTTCAACCCGGCCCGGCTGACCTGCTTCACCCAATACGACGACCGCTTCGACCTGCCCTACGCCTTCGAACACGAGCAGCCAAGCATCACCCTCAGCCAAGTGCTCAGCGAGAAGGGGCTGACCCAGTTTCACTGTGCAGAGACCGAGAAATATGCCCACGTGACCTATTTCTTCAATGGCGGCCAGACCTCGCCGGCCAAGGGCGAGACCCAGCACCTGGTCCCCTCGCCCAAGGTCAGCACCTACGACCAGCAGCCGGCCATGAGCGCGGCCGCTGTCGCCGACGCCGTGGTCGAGGCCATCGACAGTGGTGACTACGACTTCATCGTGGTCAATTTCGCCAATGGCGACATGGTCGGTCACACCGCCGTGCGTGAAGCCGTCATCGAGGCCGTGGAGACCTTGGATCGTGAGGCGTCGCGGGTGGTCGAGGCGGCCGAGCAAGCGGGCTATTCCGTCATCCTCACGGCCGATCACGGCAACTGCGAAGAGATGGTGGACCCCATCACACAGAGCCCACACACTCAGCACACCACTTACCCCGTCCCTTGTCTGCTACTCGATGAACAGGCCTGGGCGCTCTCCTGCACCAGCAGTATCGCCAGCATCGCCCCGACCGTGCTGCAGCTGATGGGACTGGAAATCCCAACGCAAATGACGGCACACTCTCTGCTACTGAAGCCCTTCGCCAAGCCCAACGACAAGACCGCCCTCAAAGGCGTCGCCTGATCGGCCCAAGGTTGGCCAAGCGGTCGGTGCCCAGGCACCGACCGCACGCCTATTGCTGAAAAACGAGGATACGAACACCATGAACTTCATCCCCATGCGCAAAAGCCGTCCGACGCCTGAGCTCACCAAGCTGCCCCCTCTCGGACTCGATCCCGACAGCATCGCCAATGACTTTCGTCATTACTTCGGCCACACCCTGGGGCGCGACCGGCACTGTTTCACCACCCACTATCCCTACACCGCCCTGGTGATGGCCCTGCGCGACCGTCTCATGGAGCGCTGGAAGAATACTCGCTACGCTCGCCAGGAAAAGGGCTGCCGACATGTACACTATATGTCGTTAGAGTTCCTAATGGGGC
>JANTGX010000321.1 GCA_024762755.1 Gammaproteobacteria bacterium | reverse complement strand
TCATGGCGCCACTGTGCATGTCGTGCTTCATGCCCTCGTGCATCCCGTGTTCGCCATGCTCATGGGCGGGACCAGCGCTGCGGCGGACCTCGGCCGTGATCTGCAGTGTCTCGCCGTCGGCGAAGTGCAGGATGAGGGGCACGCTGTCACCGGCCTTGAGGGGACGCAGCGGTTGCATGAGCATGATGTGCAGGCCGCCGGGGGCGAACTCCACCTTGCCATGAGGGGGCAGGGTGATGTGTCCGGCAGGGACCATCCTGGCCATGCCCGCGTGTTCTTCGGTGCGATGCAGTTCCACGCGGCGGAAGGCCGGTGACTCGGCGCTCAGCAGCACGCGGGCCTTGTCGTCGGGATTGTGCAGCTCGAGGTAGGCGGCCAGCACCTTGGCCGAGGGCGGTGCCTCGCGCACCCAGGCACCGTGCACCATGGGCTCGGCCTGTGCCGTGGCGGTGAGCAGGAGCAGTGTCAGGCCGAGGAGCCGAATCAGGGGGGACGTCTTCATAGTGGCATGTCTCTGGGTGGAGTGATCTGGCTGGGGTGATGCTGGCGATAGGGCGTCAGGGGGCCGTGGCCGGTGTGCCCTCTGCGCCCAGGGCGGTCCGCCGCAGTACGAGGTAGCGTTGACGCATGGCGCTGGCCCGGTGCGGCGCCTCCAGGCGCGCATGATAGCGGACCTGGGGATCGATCAACAGCACGGCGCTGGAGTGGTCCACCAGATAGCCCTCGGCGCTGGGCTTGCCGCGCCGATAGCGGATCCCGAGCGGGCGGGTGAGGGTTTGCAGGGCCGCATCGTCACCGGTGGCGCCGATGAAGTCGGGGCTGAACCAGGCAGTATATTGGGCCAGTGCCTCGGGGGTGTCGCGCTGCGGGTCGACGGAGACGAAGACGAAGCGGGTGTCTGCCAGGATACCGTCGTCCTGCGCGAGCAGGTCGTGCAGGCGGGCCATCTCGGCCAGGGTGGTGGGACAGACGTCGGGACAACTGGTATAGCCGAAGAAGAGGAAGGTCCAGTGGCCGCGGAGGTCCGCGTTGCTCAGGCTCTGGCCAGCGGCGCGCTGCAGGCGGAAGGGGGGCAGAGGGGTGGGCTGCATGTCGTCCGTCGAGGCGGTGGTGGTCGTCGCGGGCTGGCGGCTGTCGAGCAGGCTGGCGGCGAGGATGCCGAGCAGGCTCAAGAGCAGGCCGAGGGCGAGGACCTTAACCCAGGGGGCAGTGGCAGGGGAGCTTCGCATCGCGGGGATTATCGCACGGAAAGGGTTCAGCGCTGGCAACGCCAGGCGGCATGGTTATACTGTGCGATCCATTTCGACAGCGAAAGTTTCCATGCCCTCAACCCCTTCCACACAAACCATCTTCCGTCACGACGCCCAACCGGTCACTGGCATCCTGCTGGCCAACCTGGGTACCCCCGATGCCCCCACGCCGACCGCCCTGCGACGCTATCTGGGCGAATTCCTCTGGGACCCGCGCATCGTCGACCTGCCGCGGCCGTTGTGGTGGCTGATCCTGCATGGGGTGATCCTGCGCCTGCGGCCGCGGCGCTCGGCAGCGGCCTATCGTCGCGTATGGGGCGAGGACGGCTCACCGCTGATGGCCATCTCCCGGCGTCAGCACGCGGCCCTGCAACAGGCCTTGTCACAGCGCCTGAGTGGGCCCGTGGTGGTGGAGCTGGGCATGCGCTATGGCAATCCCTCCATCGCCTCCGCCCTGGAACGGTTGCAGCAGGCCAACGCCCAGCGGGTGCTGGTGCTGCCGTTGTATCCGCAATACTCCGCCAGTACCACTGCGTCCACCTTCGATGCGGTGGCCGAGGCCATGAAGGGGCGCCGCTGGGTGCCGGAGCTGCGCTTCGTCAACCAGTATCACGACGAGCCGGGCTACATCGAGGCACTGGCCGCCAGTATTCGCGAGGACTGGGCCGGGCGCGAAGCCCCCGAGCGCCTGCTGTTCTCCTTCCACGGCACACCCCAGCGCTTCCACGACGAGGGTGATCCCTATTTCTGCCATTGCCACAAGACCGCCCGCCTGGTGGCCGAGCGCCTGGGTCTGGAGGAGGGGCGCTGGCAGGTGAGTTTTCAATCCATCTTCGGCCGCGAGGCCTGGTTAAAGCCCTATACCATCGATACCCTGCGCGAACTTGCCGGTGCCGGGGTGAAGTCGGTGGACGTGGTCTGCCCCGGTTTTTCCGCCGACTGCCTGGAGACCCTCGAAGAGATCGGCATGGAGAACCGCGAGGCATTCGAACAGGCCGGCGGGCAGCACTTCCACTACATACCCGCGCTCAACGACCGCGAGGGCCACATCCAGGCCCTGGCCGCCCTGGCCCAGAGACATCTGCAGGGCTGGCCCGAGGCCAGTGCGGACTGGAATGCCACCCGTTGGGAGGCAGAGAATACGGCACGACTGGCGCGTGCCCGCGCCCAGGGTGCCGAAACTTAATTCGAATCCATGCGAGGAAAGACCATGAAGAGATCCTTCGGCCCGTTGCTGGCCCTGTCCGCCGGCCTGTTGCTCCTGGTCGGCTGTACCCAGGAGACCCAGAACAAGCTCAGCCGCGCGGTGCAGAACTACACCGGTACCGACGGTGTGTTGGACGTCTACGCCGGTGAGAAACTGGTCAAGCGCTTCATCAAGATCGACAAGATCAGTACCGCCATGAGTACCAATGGCAACACCCCGCGCCCCTATCGCTTTGGCTACGGGGTGCTGGATGCAAACCAGAACTATCGCCAGGATCCCGGCGAACGCAAGGTCTATTTCGAGTTCAGCGACTATTCCACCAGCTATATCTTCTACGCCAATCCCATGGACTGAGCCGCCTACTCGGGTGCGCCCTTAGCCGC
>JANTGX010000320.1 GCA_024762755.1 Gammaproteobacteria bacterium | reverse complement strand
GGCTGGCGGATGGAGCCGCCGGTGTCGGTGCCGGTGGCGAAGGGGGTCAGGCGCGCCGCCACTGCGGCGGCGGAACCACCGGAGGAGCCCCCCGGCACGGTGTCAGGATCCCAGGGATTCTTCACCGGCCCGTAGTAGGAGGTCTCGTTGCTCGAGCCCATGGCGAACTCGTCCATGTTGAGCTTGCCGAGCATGGGCATCCCGGCCGCCTTCAGCTGACTGACCACGGTAGCGTCGTAGGGGGCGATGAAGTTGTCCAGCATGCGTGAGCCGCAGCTGGTCTTGATGCCGTCGGTGCAGAAGATGTCCTTGTGTGCCATGGGGATGCCGCACAGGGGGCCGCCCTCACCGCGGGCGCGGCGCGCATCGGCCTCGCGCGCCTGCGCCAGCGCCTGCTCGGCCGTGATGGTGACGAAGCAATTCAGGGCGGGCGCCCGCTCCTGGATGCGAGCGAGGAAGTGGCGCGTCAGCTCTTCGCTGGAGTAGTCACCCGCAGCCAGGTCGCGGGACAGTTCGGCAATGGTCTTTTTGTGCATGTTGGGTCGCTTGGAAAGTGGTCGGCGTGGCGATGGCGGGCGCGGATAGTGCGCGGCCTGGGGGCTCTGTCGGTGCGGTCTATTCGATGACCTTGGGCACCAGATACAGGCCGTTCTCCACCTGCGGGGCGATGGCCTGGAAGCGCTCGCGCTGGTTCTCCTCGGTGACCACGTCCTCGCGCAGGCGCTGGGGCATGTCCAGGGGATGGGCCATGGGGGTCACCTCCTCGGTGTCGGCGGCGGCCAGCTGCGCCACCAGATCGAGGATGCGGGACAACTCGTGGGCATAGCCGGGGATGTCTCCCTCGTCGATGCCCAGGCGGGCCAGGTGGGCGATCTTTTCGACATCTTCCTTCTGCAGCGACATGGGTGGTTACTCGCTTCTGTTCTCGGGGTTCTGCCGACCCATTCAAGTCGGGCTGAAAAAGACCGATGAGTCTACCGCAGATGGCCGAACCGCCATAGTCCCCCAGGGGATCCCGGCACTGTGGCCATCTTGCCGAGAACCCTTGTGATTGCTACAGTACGGCAATTTTACGGAGCACAAATTCCCGCTCCATTCCCGGACCTCCCACAACCGTCTCTCCCCGAAGACCTCTGAGCGAAATACCATGTTTGCACGACTGCGCGGCCTGTTCTCCAACGACCTCTCCATCGACCTCGGCACCGCCAACACCCTGATCTACGTCAAAGGCGAGGGCATCGTCCTCGACGAGCCCTCCGTGGTCGCCATCCGCATGGAGCGCGGCACCGGCAACCCGAAGAACATCGCCGCCGTCGGCATCGAGGCCAAGCGCATGCTGGGCCGCACGCCGGGCAACATCCAGGCCATCCGCCCACTGAAGGACGGCGTCATCGCCGATTTCACCGTCACCGAAAAGATGCTGCAGCACTTCATCCACAAGGTGCACACGGACAAGTTCAAGTTCTTCCACCCCAGCCCCCGGGTCCTGGTGTGCGTACCCTGCGGCTCCACCCAGGTCGAGCGCCGCGCCATCCGCGAGTCCGCCGCCGGTGCCGGCGCGCGCGAGGTGTATCTCATCGAGGAGCCGATGGCGGCGGCCATCGGCGCCGGCCTGCCGGTGAACGAGGCCAGTGGCTCCATGGTGCTGGACATCGGTGGCGGCACCACCGAGGTGGCGGTGATCTCGCTGGCCGGCATCGTCTACTCCGCCTCGGTGCGCATCGGCGGCGACCGCTTCGACGAGGCCATCATCAACTACGTGCGCCGCAACTACGGCACCCTGATCGGCGAATCCACCGCCGAGCGCATCAAAGAGGAGGTGGGCAGCGCCTACCCGGGCGACGAGGTGCTGGAGATCGAGGTGCGCGGACGCAACCTGGCCGAGGGTATCCCGCGCAGCTTCACCCTCAACAGCAACGAGATCCTCGAGGCCCTGCAGGAACCCCTCTCGGGCATCGTCAGCGCCGTCAAGACGGCTCTTGAGCAGACCCCGCCGGAGCTGGGCGCCGACGTCGCCGAACGCGGCATGGTACTCACCGGCGGCGGCGCCCTGCTGCGCGACTTCGACCGCCTGCTGATGGAAGAGACCGGCCTGCCGGTGCTGGTGGCGGAAGACCCGCTGACCTGCGTCGCCCGCGGTGGCGGCCGCGCCCTGGAGATGATCGACGAGACCGGCACCGACGTCTTCACCTCCGAGTAGGTCTGTCGTCGCACGCCCCCTCGGGAGAGCAGTCACATAAAACCGTTATTCATACAGGGCCCTTCCATCACCACACGGCTGGTGATCCTGCTCTTCGTCTCTGTGATCCTGATGGCGGTGGATCATCGCCAGCACTACCTCGAAGGCGTACGCTCGGCCATCTCCGTGGTGGTCTATCCCCTGCAGTACCTGGTCGATCTGCCGGTCTCGGCCTCCAGTTGGATCGGCGAGAACCTGTCCGGCCGCAAGACCCTGCTGGAGGAGAACTCCCGCCTGCGCATGCAGCAGACCCTGCTCAAGGCCCAGCTGCAGAAATTCAACGCCATCGAGGCGGAGAATCTGCGCCTGCGCGAGCTGTTGCAGTCGTCGAAGAAGGTCGGCGAACGGGTGCTCGTCGGCGAATTGCTGGCGGTGGATCTGGAGCCCTTCACCCGTCAGATCGTCATCAACAAGGGCAGCCGCCACGGCGTCTATATCGGGCAGCCGCTGATCGGGGCCGATGGCGTCATGGGCCAGGTGGTGCACGTGGGTCCGCTGTCTGCCGTCGCCATGCTCATCAGCGACGCCAATCACGCCATTCCCGTCCAGGTCAATCGCAACGGCCTGCGCGCCATCGCCATGGGCACCGGCGAGCCGGACCGCCTGAGCGTGCCCTTTCT
>JANTGX010000319.1 GCA_024762755.1 Gammaproteobacteria bacterium | reverse complement strand
GGTTCCACTCGAGGCGGGAGGCGAGGTGGCCGGCGAAGTCCAGCACCACGCGGGTGGTCTCGCCGTCGAACAGCAGGCTCTCGTTGCCGCTGCTGTCCTGGGTGAAGTTGCTGGCCAGCTCGGCCGTGAGGCGATAGCGCTGCTCGCCGGCGTCGAGCAGGCGGGCCTCCTGCAGGGCGGGCAGGCCATAGAGACCGGCCAGGGGGGCCTGGTCGTGGGTGAAGAAGGGGCTCACCGGGCGCGCCTGGAGCAGGGCCGGCAGAGCGAACAGACCGATCAGGAGGAAGGAACGGATGTGGGGGACGGGGCGCTTCACTATGGCTGCGAATATACCACGCTGAGCCCGGCGGACTGGTTCGTGGTCGGGTCGGTGAGGATGAAGCGGGAACTCAGGCCCTCGTCGGGGATGGACTCGCGCAGGGTGATCACGAAGCCCAGTTGGGTGCCGCCGCCGAGCCGGCCACCGTTGAGGTCCGCCGCTTGGTCGAGCTGCAGCAGGGGAGTGCCGCCGTTGCTGAATTCGAAGGCGACCAGCGGGATGGGTCGGTTGGAGGTGTTGAAGAGGAAGAAACCGAAGCGTCCGCCGGCGGAGACCTTGCCGTCGACGCGTTGGGCATCGGCGAAGGCCGCGGGGATCACCACCTCGAGGGGCTGTGCGCTGGCATAGATGACGCCCTGCCCGCGCACCGTCTGGTCGTCCAACACGGCCTCGACGACGAGCAGGCCGCTGGTGGTGGTGGTGAAGTCGAAGGCCGCCTCGCCGTCCACGGTGGTGAGGCGGCTGGTGGTCAGGGGCTGGCCGTCCCGGCTCACGGTCACCGTGAGGGGGGTGCCGTCGGCCACCGTGGCGTTGGGGTCGGCGGCCTGCAGGCGCAGGCGGATGTGCGCCGAGTCGCTGCCATCGTTGCGCAGCAGGTTGGGGTTGGGGAGGACCACCAGGGAGGCGGGCCGCTGGGGTTCGAGGCGGATCTCCAGGCTCTGGCTGGCGCGGAAGCCACCATACTCGGCCGTGATGTCGACGCTGCCGGCGCGGTCGATGGCGGCGACCACCAGGCCGCGGCGTTCGTCGCTGTTGCCCACGCTGGCCAGCGCGGGATCGCTGCTGCGCCAGACCACCTCGCGCTCCAGCGGTTGCAGGCTGCCGTCCCTGTAGCGGGCGTTGACCTGCAGGCGCAGGGATGCGCCGCTGGCCAGGGTGTTCGGCGCGGGGGCCATCTGCAGGCCGTCGAGCTGGGCCGGATGGACGCTGACCGGCAGGCGCTCCTCGAGGCCGCCGAAGCGCACCACCAGGGTGCCGTTGCCCTCCATCTGGGCGTGCGCATCGCCGGCCTCGCCGTTGTTCACACTGAGTACCTGGGGGGCTTCGCTCTGCCAAACCGCCTGCGTGGTGACGTCTCGCCGGCGGCCGTTGGAATACACCGCCACGGCGCGGAAGTTCGCCTCGCTGCCACGGGCCAGGGTCGTGGCGCCGGTGATCTCGAGGTGATCGAGGGTGGCGTCGTCCACCGTCAGCGGCAGGCTGCCGGCGACGCCGTCCAGGCTGGCGGTGACGCGGCCAGTGCCAATGCTCAGGGCGCGCAGCCGGCCGTGCTGGTCGACACTGGCCACATTGGGTTGGGCTGATTCCCAGCGAAGCGCGTCGTCCAGGGGCTGTGTGGAGCCGTCGGAGAAGCCGCCGGTGGCGTGCAGGTCGAGCTGTTCGCCGACGGCCAGGTGCAGCTCGGCGGGTGCCAGGGTGAGGCTCAGCAGCTGCGCCGTGCTCACCTCGACGGGCACGCTGGCGGTCACCCCGGCGAGGGTCGCGTGCAGGGTGGTGGTGCCGGGACTCAGGCCCTGCAGGTGGCCGCCGGCGTCGATCACGGCGAGGCTGGGCGCGTCGCTGGACCACGCCACCTGCGCCGTGAGCGCCTGCAGGCTGCCGTCGGTGTAGTGGCCGATGGCATGCAGGGGCAATCCGCTGCCGGCCGCCAGGCGGGGCCGGGCCGGCTCCAGGGAGAGGGACTGCAGCTGCGCCGGGCTGAGTCTCAGGCTGGCCTGCGTCTGCTGTCCCGCGAGGCTGACGCTGAGTGTCACGTCACCGGCGGCGAGGGCCGTGGCCAGGCCTTCGCGACCGGCGGCATTGGCGATCACCAGGCGGCTCTCGTCCTGACTCTGCCAGATCACCTCCTGGCTGATGTCGCGCAGCTCGCCGTCGCTGAAGTGGCCGAGGGCGCGCAGTTGCCGGCTGAGGCCGACGGGCAGCTCGCCCTGGCCCAGGTCCAGTTCGATGTCCGCGAGCACGGCGTCGCTCACCGTCAGCGGCAGGTCGAGGCGCCGGCCGTCGTAGCGGGCGTGCAGGGTGGTGCGTCCCGGCGCCAGGCCGTGCAGGGTGATGCCCTGCGCGCTGCTGCCGGTCACCTCGGCGATGGCCGGGTCGTCGATCTGCCAGTCGGCCAGGCTACCGAGGGCCTGCTGTCGGCCATCGCTGTAGAGGCCGTCGAGCTGCACCGTCAGTTGGCCGCCGGCGGGCAGGTCGAGGCTGGCGGGGGTGGCGCGCAGGGCGGTGAGATCGGCGGCGCTGACGGCCACCGTGACCGTCTGCGTATGGCCGTCGAGGCTGGCCTGCAGCTCGCCGTTACCGGCGGCATGGGCGCTGATCCGGCCCTCGGCGGTGACGGAGAAGACCGACTCGGCGAGGGATCGCCAGCTCACCTGGCCATCGAGGGGCTGGCGGCTGCCGTCGCTGAACAGGCCGAAGGCATGCACCGTGCTTTGTGTGCCCAGGGCCAGGCGGGGTTGGGCGGGGGTGATCTCGAGGTGTTGCAGGCTGGCGGCGGTGACCTCCAGCATGAGGCTGGCGCTGACCCCGTCGAGGCTGACGCTGATCTGG
>JANTGX010000318.1 GCA_024762755.1 Gammaproteobacteria bacterium | reverse complement strand
CGGTGGGCGGCCAGCCTAGCGCAGCCGGGGTGGCGAGAAAAGCCACCCGCGTCGAGGGAATCGAGGGTTGAGTGGGCGCCTTTCGCCTACGGCAGGCAGATGCTGAAGCGGCCACCGCCGGCCGGACCCTGGTTGTCGGTCTCCGTGTAGCCGTGGCGTTCGCCATTGCGGTGCAGGTGTGCCACCTGCGCGGCGAAATAGAGGCCGAGGCCGGTGCTGCCGGTGTGAAAGTCGATGGCCGCGGGCGACTGGCCGCCGCCGTGCAGCATCTTCTGCGGGTAGCCGGGACCGTCGTCCTCCACCCGGATGCACAGCTGGCCGGCACGCTCCTCGCCGCACAGGCGGATCTGACTGCGCGCGTAGCGATAGGAGTTGTTGATCACGGTGTTGAGTACCCCGGCCACCAGCTCGCGGTCGAAGAAGCCGATGAGTTCGTCGCTGCAGTCTATTTGCAGTTGCAGCCGGCGGGCGGCGAGCAGGGGCTCGTTCTCTGCGGCGACGTCCTCGAGCAGTTCGCTGACGCTGTTCTCACCGATGTTGACGAACAGCTGCGCGCGTTCGAGGCGGTACAGGGCCAACAGCTGGATCAGGTTGCGGTTGAGCCGTTTGCCCTCGTGCTGCGCCTGCTGCAGTTTCTCCTGCACCGGCGAGTCGGCGATCTGCGGTGTCTGCACCGCCTCGTCGAGGGAGTCGAGGAGCAGGGTGAGGGAGTTCTTCATGTCGTGCACGGAGCTGGCGATGATGCTGGCGAAGTCCAGCGTGAGCCCGTCTTTCTCTTCCTTCATGGCCTGTGCTCCTTCATCCGGCGGCCAGCGAGGTGACCAGCTTGTAATAGGCGATCTGCAGTTTGTCCTGCTTGGCGCTCGGCCGGTCGATGGCCTGTGCGCGTAGCAGGTAGCCCTGCGCCTGTTCGAGGAATTCCGGTACCGCGCCGTATTTCTGCATGAACATGATCAGCGACTGGGCGGCGTTGAGATTGATCACCAGATTCTCCGGCATGCCCTCGGCGGCCTGGGCGAAGAGCTTGATGGAGTCCTGCAGGGCGCCGGTGGTGGCCAGCTCCACGCCACGGTTGTTGATGGCGATGACCTCGTCGCAGGTGGCGGCGATGAGGCTGGAGGCCGCCTCGCCCACGCCGCAGGCATCCATCACCCCCTGCAGGGTGGCGAGGACCTCGGCGTCGTCGTGGTTGTTGCGCACGATGTGGCGAACCAGCTCGTCGCCCTCGTCCTTCTTGCCCAACGCATAGCAGGCCTGGGCCAGCTGCATGGCGAGGGGGGTGGCCAGGCTGGCGGGGTCCTTGCGGAACAGCCGCATGGCCTCGTCGACAGCCTTGCCCGCCTCTCCGTCGTGTCCCATCTCCTGCTGCAGCAGCACCTCTTGCACCAGGGCCTGCAGGCGCGCGCCGGGCCGGCCACCGCGGAATTCCTTCTTCATCGTCGCCAGGGCGCGGGCGGCCTCGGCACGGTTGTCCTTTTGTAGGTGGATGCGGCTGAGGGTGGCGTAGTCCTCCGGGCTCTTGTAGCAGGAGTGCTTGCCCAGGCGCACCACGCGGCGATAGGCCTCTTCGGCGCTGTCGAGGTCGTCGTTTTGGCGGGCGATCTGGCCCAAGGCGCGTTGCCGCAGTACCGCCTTGGGTGACTTCTGCGTGGCCTCGGTGAGGGTCTCCTGGGCCAGGGCCGTCTCGCCCTGTCGCTCGTAGACCTTGGCCAGCCAGTCGTAGGCGAAGACGTAGTTGGGATTGGCCTTGATGAGCTCCTTGAAGGTGGTCTCGGCCTCGGCGTAGCGCTGGCGGAGAAACAGCGCCTCGCCGTAGCCCAGCTTGGCCCAGGGCAGTTCGCGCTCGGCCATCACCTCGGCATAGGCGGCCGCGGCGGCGTCGTATTTCTGCAGCTTGATGCACAGCTCGCCCTGCAGCTTGAGCAGTTCGAAGCGATTGCCGGGCTGCAGGGCGAGCTGTTTCTCACACAGTTTGAGGGCGCTGCTGTAGTCACGGCGCTGCATGGCGCCGGCGATCTTGCGCAGGCTGGACTTGCGCGCCAGCAGGCGCTTGAGGCGGGTCTGCAGGACCTGCTTGGTGAAGGGCTTGGAGAGGTAGTCGTCGGGCTGGTATTCGGCGGCGCCCATGACCATCTCCATGCTGTTCTCCGCGGTGGTCATGATGAAGATGGAGGAGTGCGGCAGCAGCTCGCGTTCCTTGGCCTCTTCCAGCACCTGCTGGCCGTCCTTGGCCTCGCCGAGGTTGTAGTCGCAGAGCACGATGTCGAAGGTCTTCTGCTCCATCTTGCGCACCGCCTCTTCGCCATTCACGGCGTCGGTGATGTCGTCGGCACCATAGGCCGAGAGCATGCCGCGCATCATGGAGCGCATGCCGGGGAAGTCGTCCACGGCGAGGATGGCCTTGCCCTGCAGGGTCCAGATCTTGGGTGCGCTCATGCCACGGGCTCCCGGACTCAGGCCTTCTTGCTCTCGTCATCGCCCAGGTCGATGAGGTCTTCCGGGATCTCGGCGATGGTCTGCACCTCGTCTACGGCGACGGGTTCGGGTTCGGGTTCGGGTTCGGGTTCGGGTTCGGGCTCGGGTTCGGGCTCGGGCTCGGGCTCAGGTTCGGGCTCAGGTTCGGGCTCAGGTTCGGGCTCAGGTTCGGGCTCAGGTTCGGGCTCGGGTTCGGGCTCTGGCTCCGGTAGTTCCATCTCCGTCGCCTCCTCCATCTCGGCGACCGCCTCGGGCAGGTCGTCGGTGACGGAGAGGTCCAGTTCGGGGTCGTGGGCGGGGGGCGTGTCGGCCTCGCCCAGGAGTTCGTCGATGGCCTGATCGACATCGGGCACTCCCGTCTCTTCCTTCGCTGGAGGGGCGGTCTCGGCGGGGG